>JAUTWX010000241.1 GCA_030838385.1 Acidobacteriaceae bacterium | reverse complement strand
GTGCGTGGGCTGCTGTGCGCTCATCGCGATAGGGCCCGGCGAATACGAACTCGCCAAGATGGCGGTCACCCCGGCGGAGCGCCGCACCGGCATCGGCCGCCGCCTGATGGCCGCAGCCATCGCACTGGCCGAGCGCATCGGCGCCACGCGCCTCTACCTGGAGACCAACCACACCCTGACCGGTGCGATCGCGCTCTACGAATCGATGGGCTTCCGCCATCTGCCGTCGGAGCGCGTCACGCCTTCGCACTACGCCCGCGCCGACGTCTTCATGGAGCGCATGGTGAGGCTGGCCGTGTCTCCGATCCCCGCACGCGCTTCGCAAGCGGCTTCCACCTGCTCTTAGCGGCTACCGCGGAAACTGCTTCTTGAACGCATCGATGCATCCCTTGCCGGTCGCCTTCTGCGTCATGCCGCCGCAGCCATCCTGCCAGAAGGGCAGCGATCCTGGTCCCGGCCCATGTCCTTTCAGGTACGCGCGCGCCGTCGCACCCGGCGAGAAGCTGGCGCCATAACTCGTATCGCAGCAGGTGCCGTCCTTCTTGTTGTCGCTCTTCTCCGTGTTCTGGATGCCGTTTTTCGAAAAGACGAGAAGGATGTCGGCACTCGCCTCATCGTCGGCCAGCGTAAACCGTCCCCACTTCGACAATTCCTCATCCGCCGCATTCTCCAGCGATGCGCCACCGGCGTGGTTACGAATAAAGACGGTCTTCGCCTTGTAAGCCTCGGGCGGAACGCCCTGCGCAATTGCCGCCGCGGAAGCGAGTGAGCTTGCAGCAAGAAGCAGTGCCGGGCAGCAAAATCGTGCAGACATAGTGGCCCCCTTACCGGAAGTGCCCACCACTGTAACTCACTTTTATTGCTGTGGCGCTAGCGCTTCTTCGGCGCCATCGTCTTCGCCCGTTTGCGTTCGGCGATCTCCTTCACGCGGTACCTGGCGATGCGCTCAATCAATTTCACCGGGACCGGCACGGACAGCGGGAAGCGGAGCGTCCCCTTACTGGCCCTATACTGCTCGAGCTCGCCATCGAAGGCCGCGACCAGCCTATCGTCCGCCGGATAGATCGAGTAGTGCTGCTTCCATCCAGCGAAGTACAGCACAACGGTTCCGTGAAGTGTGTAGGCGGGAATCTTGTACGAGATCCCTTCCTCGGCTCCCCAGGCGGCCGCGCGAATAGCGCACCGTACGCGACCAAGCGCTACCTGCGACGCCGCAGGCTGCGCCGCAATGTACTCATCCACGGATTTGAATTCGGCCCTCGGCATCGTCGTACGGCAGGAGATTGAGGTTATCGCATTGCTGGAGCACGCGCCAATACCTTCTCCATCCGCACCACCGGCAAGCGCTCGCCTCCCGGCAGGTCCACCAGAATTTCCGCCACCCGCCGATAGCCATGCCGCTCATACAGCGGCACGCCGCTCAACGTCGCACCCATCTCGCAGCGGCGAAAGCCGGCATCCCATGCTGCGCGTTCACATGCTTGGAGCAGCCGCGTACCCAGTCCACGCCGCCCCCATTGCGGATGCACAAAGAAGGCGCGGATTTTAGCCGCATCGGTCTCGGCGTTAAGCCGAGCATCATCCCGAGACGCGTGGTGATGGTCGCCGCCGTAGAGGGTCCTGCGCCAGCTCCAGCCGCCGCAGGCCGTCAACGCGCCATCGGGCGCTTCGAGAATGTAGTAGGTGCCATCCGCGATCAACTGCGTGTCCGGCGTAAACACAGAGGCCAGCGCCTGTTCGCGTTGGCCTTCGCTGTATTCATGCTGTAGTCCGCGGACGGACATGGCGATCAGGCAGCGGATGGCGTCCAGGTCGGCAGACGTTGCCATGCGCAATGTGGGCTCGCGCAATGCGTCCTCGTCGTCGTTAACGCCCAGGACTGCGGCTTAAGACTGTGCCGTAACCTGCGTGTTCACCGGCGCCTGCTGAGCCGCAGGCGGCTTCGGCGTTGCGGCTGCCGGCTTCGGCACGCGCTGCGACTCGGACTTCTTGCCCGGCGCCAGGATGGCGTGCAGCGTGGTGCCTTCCATGCGCGGCATGAATTCCACGATGCCCGTCTCGCCCATGTCCTGGATCAGGCGGTTGATGATGGCGTAGCCCAGCTCGCGGTGCGCCATCTGGCGACCCTTGAAGCGTAGCGAGGCCTTCACCTTGTCGCCTTCGTTCAGGAAGCGGACGGCCTGATTTTTCTTGGTCTGGTAGTCGTGCTCATCCACCGTGACGGAGAACTTGACCTCCTTCACCACGATGACCTTCTGCTTCTTGCGCGCGGCCCGCTCGCTCTTGTCCTTTTCATAAAGGAACTTGCCGTAGTCCTGGATGCGGCATACGGGCGGTACGGCGGTAGGGGAGACTTCCACCAGATCCAGTCCGCGCTCTCGCGCGATCTTCAGGGCTTCAAACGGCACCATGATGCCGAGCTGTTCTCCCTGGTCGTCGATCACGCGAATCTCTTTCGCGCGAATACGATCGTTGGTGCGGATAAAGGACTTGGCTGAACGTTTATCGAGTGCTATGGGATTCCTCCGAAGTTTTGCGAGGGCGCACCCTCGCGGGACGAGTATAGCATCCGCCCTGAAACGGCATTGCTGCGCTGACCCTCAGTTGGGGACAACCCGCCATGACCACGCGGCATCATCCTCACCCTTGTTTGGATGAGATACGGCCGTCCAGAGCATCTGGTTCGCGGGAAATACACCGGCAATTTCGACAGCAAGAAAGTTATCGCTTAAAGCTGGCGTTACGCCCCGCCGTCGCTGGGCGTCGCCGGCCTTCAGCGTGACCACGGAAAGCCGTCCTTGCCCCGCGCCGCGGCGATATTCCGTCTGCTTCGCCTCCATCAGAGTCCGCAACCGCGCCATGCGCTCGCGAACCGCCTCGCCCCGCACTGGTCGCTCGTGCGCCAGCGTCCACGCCGCCGTGCCAGGCCGCGCACTGAACGGGAAAAGGTGCAGGTACGTACACGGCTGCTGTGCGATGAACCGGTAGCTCTCCTCGAAGAGCGCATCCGTCTCGCCCGGGAACCCCACCATCACGTCCGCGCCGATCGCTGCGTCCGGTATCGCCTCGCGGATCGCCGCCAGCTTCTCCGCGTAGTGCCAAGGCCGGTAGCGCCGGTGCATCGCACGCAGCGTTGCATCCGCGCCGGACTGCAGCGGCAAATGCGCATGCCGCGCCAGCCGCGGCCCGGTGGCCGCCGCATCCTCGCGCCCGTACTGCCGGTAGAGCGCCAGCAGCTCGGCACCCCAGTCCATCGGCTCGACCGAGCTGATGCGCAGCCGCGGCAGCGCCGTCTCGTCCAGAATCGCCGCGACCAGATCTTCCAATCGCGCCGGATGCTCAAACTCTCGCCCCCAGCGCCCGAGATTGATGCCGGAGAGCACCAGCTCCTTGCCGTCGGCATCCACAAAGCGCCGCACGCGCTCCAGTACGGTTTGCAAAGGAACCGATCGGCTGCCGCCCCGCGTGGTCGGAATAATGCAGAACGAGCAGCGGTTCCCGCAGCCATCCTGCACCTTCAGATTGGGTCGAGTATCGTTCGACGCCGCCAGATCATCGGCGGCCAGGTTGGCATGCGCAAAGCGATCGTCTACCAGCACCGGCACGCCACGCGCATCACCGACATCGGACAGGGCTACGAATCCATTTGCTGCCGGCGCGGCATCGGAATCGCTGGCAGAACAGCGCATCCGCGCAACCACATCGCCCAGCAGTCCCTTGTGGCTGTTGCCTACCACCGCGTCCACGCCGGCCAACCGCGCCACCTCCTGCGGAGCGCGCTGCGCATAGCAGCCTGTCACCACCACCTGCGTCTGGGGATTCTCCCGCTTCACCCGCCGCAGCCACGCTCGCGCTGTGCGCTCGGCTTCGGCGGTCACCGCGCAGGTATTCAGCACCACCACGGCTGCATTCGCTGCCGGGACGGCCCTGCCTCCGGCGCGCGACAACTCGGCGGCCAGCGCATCGCCGTCCGCCTGACTGGCTCGACAACCGAAGTTTTCTACGTGATATCCTTCCACGTTCCCCAGTCTAGTTGGAATTGCGGAGACAGTCGCCGCGAGCCTTCCACCGGGTCCCTGCTGGTATGGTGATGTAAGGAAGTTACCCATGAAACGACGCATTCTGCTGGTAGATGACGAACTCGCGATCCTGCTTACGCTGAAGGCCGTTCTCGAGTTGCATGGCTTCGATGTGGAGACCGCAGCCTCCGCGCGGGAGGCCAAATCCAAAATCCGCGCCCATCCCTACCACATGGTCATCACCGACATGCGCATGGAAAACGAGCGCGCGGGCATTGAAGTGGTGCGTGCCGCCCGCGAGGCCGAGTACGATCCCGCCGTCGCCATGCTCACCGCGTTCCCGCTGCCCGGCGAGGAGTGGGAGAACGCAGGCGCCGACCAGATGCTGGTGAAGCCGATGAACACCAACGACCTGGTGCTGCAGATCGAAGCGCTTCTGGTCACACACGAGGACAAGAAGCAAAAGGCAAAGCCGGGCGTTCAGCCCGACTACGCGGCTGCCGCCTCCCGGAAGAGCAACGGCGTACGGCGCAAGGCAACAGCCTCGAGCTGACTTGCAGCTCGTGCCGACGCACTGATCGCGCAGCTCCCCAGAAATCGATTCCGAAACCGATGAAGAGGCCCTGATCCGCCACTCGCGGATGCGTGGGCGCACCGCTGCCGGCGAGTCGGCTTTCACGTCGTCCCGACACCCGTCCTGAAGTTCGCTGGGCCAGCCGTCCTCAAAGGAGAACTGTTCTAGCGCAGCGACTTCACCTCGGTGCCTGCAGTTTCAACCGAATCGGCAGGCGGAGCCATCGCTGCAACGATGGGTTCCCCTGCCGTCCCGGTGGCCGATTGCCCCGTTGCCGGGGCGCGCCGATTCTGTTCGAAGCAGGAGCGGCACAGCACCGGCCGTCCCTGCGTCGGACGAAAGGGGACCGTGGTCTCCTGCCCGCATACCGAGCAGTTCGTCCGGGTCTCCGCCCGCACGCTGGAACCGCCGCCCCGCTTCAGCTTGCACGCCTTACAGCGCTTCGGGTCGTTGTGAAACTGCTTGTCGTGAAAAAACAACTGCTCGCCGGCGGTGAAGATGAAGTCCTTCCCGCAGTCCACGCATTTGAGTACCTTGTCCTGGAATTCCATGACCCGGTTGCTTACCGCCGTATTCCGTAGCCGGCAGCTCCCGCCCTCCTCGAAAATCGAACCGAAATTACCTGGGCCCGGCCACCGAAGCGGCTTACAGCAACTGCGTCAAAACCTTGGGGGAGGTAAAGCTCGAGAGGGGGATGGATGGTGCGAACGCTGTGAGACGAGCTGGAGACACCGAGGGCCCGCGATTGTTATACGAATCTGCGGGCCCGGGGGATTGTCTACTGCCCTGCTGTTAGTCCTGCTCTTTACGCGCCTTCTTCCGGTTACGTTTCCGCGCGAGTGCTTCCTTGACGCGCTTCCGCTCTCCGGGCTTCAGGTAGAAGGAATGACGCTTCACTTCTTTGATGATGTCCTCCTGCTGCACCTTCCGCTTAAAACGACGCAATGCATTCTCGAGCGGCTCGCCTTCCTGCACACGAACCTCTGCCAATGAACTACACCTCCAAGCTTCCCAATGGGGTCAATTCCTAGAATACGGCAAGCTTATCCGGACCAGTCAAGGAATTACTGCGGCATCGACATTGGCTAGTTTGGCGGGGGATGTGCGTCGGAACGGTTTTTTCACGTTTTGGCGCGAAAATGTCAGATACCGGACTATCTCCGATGGCAAGGATATGCCTGCTTCACGCGGCAGTCATCATGATCGATAACTCAGGTCACCTGATTGGTGATCCGTGGACAGATATCTCTTTAGTAACGGAGAGCGGTTACCGGGTCGACCCGCGAAGCACGCCGGGCTGGCACCGAGCAGGCCACGAACGCCACCAGGCTCAGCAACATCGCGGCGAGGACCACGACCAGCGGATCTCGCGAGCTGCCCTCGGCCCAGTGTGCCAGCACCCTCTGCAACGACAGCGTAAGCACCAGCCCCGACGCCATCCCGCAGCCCACGCTCAGCAGCGTCGATTCGAAGACGATGCGCAGCACATGCGCCCGCGGCGCACCCAGCGCCATGCGAATGCCGAACTCGCCGGTCCGCTGCGCAACCGTGTACGACACCACGCTGTACAGCCCCATCGCCGCCAGCACCAGTCCCAGCGCGGCAAACAATCCGAAGAGCCACGCCACCAGGTGCTCCTGCTGTATCTCCGGCTGGGTGGTGATCCAGTGCTCCAGATCCTGCACCTGGCCGTAGATCTGCTGATCCTGATCGACCGAATTCACCTGCGCGCCTACCGAATGCAGCAAGGTGAGCGGCGAGACCTCCGAGCGCACCAGGATCTGCGTGAATATCCTCATGGATATCGTGTAGGGCAGGAAGACTTCGGGCTTGATCGGTTTGCGCAGGCCGTCATCGAGCTTGTCCGCGACCACGCCGACAATCTGCAGCCATCCGGCCGCATCTGGCGCGGCCAGGTTGTAAGGTGGCTGGTCCGGAATCTCAGGCACCTTCAGCGAGTGGCCGATTGCGTCGCCGCTCGGAAAGTACCGCCGCGCCATCGTCTGGTTGATCACTGCCAGATGTGCGCCGTTCCGGTTCTCCGTCTCGTCCCAGATGCGCCCCTGCGCCAGCGGAATACGTAACACCGGGAAGTACGTCGGGCTGACGAAGTTCACCAGCACCTTCTGCTCGTCCTGCGCCGTCTTGCCCAGGAACTCCACGTGTGTCGGAAACCCGTTGGCGGGCGGCGTGGCGTTGCCGGAGATCGCCGTCATGGTGACGCCGGGAACGGTCGCGACCTTCTTCTGCAACTGGTCGAAGTACGCGGAGCGCTCGCCCCAGGTCTTGTAGGTGCCCTCATGCACCGGGATACCCACCGACATCACATTGTGCGGGTCGTAGCCCAGCGGCGTGTGCATGGTCCGCAGAAAGCCTTGGATCGCCGCTCCCGCCCCCGCCAGCATCAGCAGCGTCAGCGCGATCTGCCCCGCGATCAGCGTGTTGTTCGTCGCCCGGCCGCCCAGCCGCCCGGCCACCCGCCGCGAGCCGGACTGCATCACCTGCCCGACATCCGGCCGCGAGAGACGTAGCGCCGGCCACAGTCCAAACAGCACGCCGGTGAACAGCGCTACCCCTACGCTGAACAGCAGCACCGGCAGGTTCACCTGGATTGCCGCCTCATGCGGGAAGGAATACTGCGGCAGCAGCGCGACAATCACCGCGATGGTCTTGTACGCCAGCAGGACGCCCAGCCCCGCGCCGGTGAAGGAAAGCAGCAGCGCCTCGGTCAGCAGTTGCCGCATGATCCGCCTCGGGCTTGCCCCAATCGCCGAGCGCAGCGCTAACTCTTGCTGCCGCGCCGCGCCGCGCGCCAGCAGCAGGATCGATACATTCCCGCACCCGATGGCCAGCAGCAGCGCCACCGCGCTGAACAGCAGAGCAAGCGTGCCGCCCAATTGCTTCACGAAGTCTTCGTTCAGCCCAACCACCGTGAACGTATAGGCGTTGTTCTGCGGGAAATGCTTCGGCGTCTGCTTTGCGAATTCATGGATCAGCGGCTGCAGCGCAGCATTCGCCGCCGCGTGCGTCACGCCTGGCTTCAGCCGCAGCCCCACATAGTAGTTGCGTACCGGGTCCTGGGTGATCTTCAGCGGCAGGTACACGTCACCGTCGTCCCAGGTGAAACGAGGAGCGGCCACGCCGACGATGGTGTAGTTCTTGCGGACCAGTTGCAGGGTCTTGCCCACGACCTCGGGATTGCCGCCGAAGTGGCGCTGCCAGAATTTATAGCCCAATACGACTACAGGCTGCGGGTCCTGTCCGTCCACCGCGTCCGAGGGCAGCAGCCCGCGCCCAAGGATCGGCGGCACGCCCATAAACTGGAAAGTGTTCGACGTCATGTAGTCTCCCTGCACATCCTCAGGCAGATCATGGCCGGTTACCGTCAGGTTCCATTGGTCGGAGATAAATGCATCTTCGACCGGAGCCGCGTGACGGATCACCTGCCACTGCTGCCCGGTCAATCCGGCCATGCGCTCTTGCCCGGCGTTGTCCCGCAATCGCATATGAACCATGCGATCCGGCGCGGCATATGGATAGGGATTCATCAGCACCGCGTACACCACGCTGAAGACGGCCACGGTAGCGCCGATTCCCAGTGCAAGCGAAACGATGGCGGCCAGCGCGAAGCCGGGACTACGAACGAGTTGGCGCAGGGAGTAGCGAAGGTCCTGAAGCAGCGTATGCATGATCGCTCCGGTGTCTCGAACGAATCAACGACGGGCCCATCCTGCACTGAGAGCACGCCGATTGCCACCTCACAGCCCGGCTAAGTCGATGATTCATAAGGTGCCGCCGCGTGATGGCGACGGTTGCCGTGTCCGCTTTCGCGACCGCAGGTGTTCGCAAACATGCAATGTGGCCCTGTTGCGGGGAACGCGCGTGTAAGCTGAGCGAGATGGACGGCATGCAAATCCATCGCCGCCGCAGGGCGAAGCAGTTCATTCTGGTCCTTTGCGGGCTGGCGATTCTCTTCGGGCTGGACTATCTGCTGCTCTTGCATTCCATGCCGAGCTGACGGACGCTTGTGCGCGTCTTCGAGGCGCACCGTTCGCGCCGTCCATGTGGGTGGATCGCGTGCGATGCAGGTTCAGGATCGTTTAATCCCTCCGGCCGCAATCTGAACCTATGACCCGACCACTGTCCCCCGCCCTCCTCGCAATCGCCTTTTCTGCAAGCATGATTGCTGCCGCCACCGTACACGCAGAGAGCCACGTCTCCTGCAATACGCTTCCTGCTGCCGTTCTCCAACACGCAAAGCTCGAGGCAGGGGACGCAACCATACGCGGCTGCGTCAAAGATAAAGAGAACGGTAAGCTCACGTATGAGGTGGAGACGTTGAAGGACGGCAAGAGTAAGGACATCACGCTGGACGCCTCCGGAGCAGTGCTCGAGGTGGAGCAGGAGGTCACGGCCAGCAGCCTGCCGGCGGCTGTCTCCGATGCCATCGCGAAGGCCGCAAACGGCAGCAAGGTGGGCAAAGTCGAATCGGTGACGCGGGAAGGCGCGATCGCGAGCTACGAGACTACGATCACGAGCAAGGGACAGTGGCGGGAAGTCGCCTTCAGTCCTCAGGGTGCTCCGGTAAAGGCCGATTGATTTCAAGCTTCCCCATTGCTTCTCTGCTGACACGGCCCCGGCAATCCGGCGAGCGCGGCCGTTCAGCGCAAGCGGCCGCTGTTTCCGCGCACCGGTCGCGCTCTCGGCAACTCTTCCGTAGCACGCTGGCATCGCTGGTGCTGCTCGCCGGTGCCACGCCATTCAGGGGACAGCCCGCCGCGCCAGCACCGCAGCAGAGCCCGCTGCAGGTGGTGACGGCGATGGTGCAGAACGAGAAACACGCGCGGCACGATCGCACTTATTTCCGCTACACATCGGTGGAGCGTTCCACCCGCACCGGCGGTCATCTCTGGATGGAGAACGTCGTCGAAACTCCGGACGGTCTGCTGCGCCGGCTGGTTGCGGAAGACGGCAAGCCGCTGTCAGCCGATCGCGCCGCCCAGGAAGATCGCCGCCTCGCCGCCCTGGTCCGGGATCCCTCCGCCCTGCGGGCTGCCAACACGGATCGCCTCGCCGACGAGGCGCGCATGGGCAAGGTTCTCGACATCCTGCCCAAGGTATTTCTCTTCACCACGGATGGCATGCAGGGCGACTGCGTGCGCATCGCGTTTCGTCCGAACCCCGCCTTCACGCCCTCCAATTACGACGAGCGCATCGTCCACGGCTTGGCCGGCACCATCCTCATCCGCATGCCGGCCGAGCGGCTCTGCGGCATCGATGGCCACCTGGTGGACCGCGTCAGCTTCGGTTACGGGCTGCTCGGCCACATCGACAAGGGCAGCCACTTCCGCGTGGTACGCGTGCCGGTGACGCCGACAGACTGGAAGAGCGCGCACATCGATGTGCACGTGGATGGAAAGGTCCTGCTGTTCAAGAGCATCTCGCGCGAGGAGGACGCAACCCACTCGGGCGCCGCGCCGCTCCCCCCGAATCTCTCGCTGGCGCAGGCCGCCGCGCTCACCGTGCCCGCCGGCATGTGATGCACTCCGCTGCATCCCCCGATCGCCTAGGCCGGCAATAAACTGGAAGCATGATCCGTCCCTACCTCGGCCACACGCCTGTTATCCCCGCGTCCTGCTATGTCGACATCTCCGCCCAGATCCTGGGCGATGTCACCGTCGGCGAGCACGCAAGCGTGTGGATGAACGCAGTGCTGCGCGGCGATGTGCACTCCATCCGGCTGGGCGCCAACTCCAATGTGCAGGACTGCGCCGTGCTCCATGGCATGCGCTACAAGTGGCCGGTCATCGTCGGCGATTGGGTCACCATCGGTCACAACGCCACCGTCCACGGCTGCGTCATCGAGGACACCTGCCTCATTGGTATGGGCGCCGTCATCCTCAACGGCGCACGCATCGGCGAGGGCTCCATCATCGCCGCCGGGGCGCTTATCCCCGAGGGCACTATCGTGCCGCCGCGCACCCTGTGGGCCGGCCTGCCGGCCAAGCAGCGCCGCGAGCTCGGCGACAAAGACCGCGAGCAGATCCTGATGTACGCGCGCAACTACCTCGACTACACCAACACCTACCTTGAAGAGCAGAAGCAGTGGAAAGATTTAGCGGAGTAGTCTCGAAGCGAGGAGGAAAGCGATGAAGCGCTGCACGCATCTCGACCAGATTGAGAACGTCGAGCCGCACACCAAAGGCTGCGAAGAGTGCCTGAAGCTGGGCGATACCTGGGTCCACCTGCGCCTGTGCATGGAGTGCGGCCACGTCGGCTGCTGCGACTCCTCAAAGAACAAACACGCGACCAAGCACTTCCATTACACCAAACATCCCATCATGCGCTCCATCGAGCCCGGCGAAACCTGGGGCTGGTGCTACATCGACGAAGTGCAGCTCAACTTCGGCTGATTTTTGTCAATCTGCGGGGAATCGTGATGGACGAGATCGATAAGAACTTCGGGAAGCCTAATCCGAACGCGCCCGCTGCGCTCTCGCAATTCGCATTCCTCATCGGCCGATGGCGCTGCGAAGCAACCATCCCGCCGGCCAACGGCGAATCGCAAAAATACGAAGCCGCATGGATCGGCCGCTACATCCTCGACGGCTATGTCATCGCCGATGAGTACGGTATGGCCATTCCCGCCGGAGAGACCATCGTCCTCGGCATGAACTTCCGCGCCTATGACTCCGCGCGTCAGCAGTGGAACATCAAGTGGCTGAACGCGCTCACCGGTACATGGACCGACCTCGGCCCGGAAGAACTGGGCGGCGTCCGCTTTGACGGCCAGTCCATCGTCTACGCCTTCAAAGAACCGCAGGCCGCACACGCCTACACCCGCGCCACCTACACCAACATCTCTGAGTCGCATTTCACCTGGCGAGGCGAAAAGTCCGACGACGGAAAGGCCTGGACCGTGTTCATGGTCATCGAGGCCTTCCGCGTCGCCGTTTAACTAATTCTTCGTCTGTGTCGCGCGCAACATCTGGAAGAACGTGTCGCCGCGCACCACCTGGAACTGCGAGCCCAGCGAGTCCACAAGGTTCTTCGCATCGGTCGGCGTCATGTTCCACGACTCCAACCCGGCCGCCACAAACAGCGGAGCCGTGCCGCCCCACGCCGCAGCCACGTTCGCCAGCTCCGTCTGCCCGCTTGCAAGATCGTTCACGCCCAGCAGCGTCGCCAGCGGCATGCCATCGACGAAGCTCACCTGACTCGAAGATTCGTAGTTGTACACAATGCCCAGCAGTCCCGGAACATTGCGCTCGTAGCGATCGACGATCGACGCTGTGAACGGCAGATCGGTCGCGCCGTTGCGATTGTAGGCAAACAGCGTGTCCATGCCGCTGGCCTGCATGTAGGCGCCGCTGCGCTGCGTGTAGCCTTCGAGCGCCGCGGCAGGCCACACCGCCGGGTAGGTATACCCGGCACCGGACGGCCCAGCCATCAGCAGATCGTTCGCCGTAGCCGTGCGCTGGTAGTACGACAGGATCGCCGGTCCCAGATCGTAGAGCAGCACGCTGATGCTCCAGTTCAGCGGCACCGCCCCGCGCCCCGCATCGTCCCAGATGGCGCGCATGCGGTGCTGGTTGTACTGCGCGTTGTCGCCCTCCACCATCGTCATGGTCACGTAAATCTTCTTCTGCACCTTCGGCACTGGCGGATGCGTGATGCGTGAGCTGATGGGTGCAGGCGCGCCGCCGGCGAAGACCGATCCGTTGATGTAGTAGTCCGCCGCCACCACGGGCGAGCCGTATTGCCCGCACAGAGTCACGCCGGGCATCTCGTGCCCTTGCGGGAACCAGCCCAGGTACGGTGTATCCGGTTGCGCGCGCTTCAGTATCGAGGTGAACAGCGCGGTCTGCGTCGGGTCTTGCGGATCGAGCCAGAAGACCGGCGCCTGCGCCGCCACGATGTAGTCGCGAAAATTAGGATTGCCCTGCTGCACGCTCGGCGCACTGCTGGTGGCAGACACTACGTACTCATTCCACATCTCGCAGGAGAGCGTCAGTTGTTTCGTGCCTGTGGGAGGCACGAATTTGTAGATGAAGTACTCTGTGCCATCCGAAAACCGCCACCCGCTTGCCGTCTGCGAGCTGTCCAGGTCGAAGATATACGGCGCCTCGCCCGCGCTCCCTGGCTGGAACGACGCGATCGCATTGCCATCCGCCATCACCGTCACCTGATCCACCGAGGGACCCCAGCCATCATTCGGATACGCATCCGTCCAGCGCACATACACCGCGCCGCCGCTGGTGAGAAACGGCGTCAGGTCCGCGGTGTAGACCGCCTTGTTCGAGCCATCGGTCACCGGCTGCGTCACCTGCAGCAGCGTGGTCCACTGCACATTCGTCACCGCCACGGAGTTGGTCGGGCTGATCGCCGTCAGGATACGCTGCGGCATCTTCGGCCAGATGTTGTCGAATGCCCATTGATACGCAGCCATGCCATTCGCGAACTTTCCCGTCAGGTCCTCGATGACATTCAACTGATGCGCCTTCGCCAGGTCGGCCGTGCAAATCACACCGCCGCGCATGCTCGCCATCGCCGTCGCGACGTTCACCGTGTCCGGCACATTCACGTCGTACACCACCGCGCCGCGAATCTCTGAGCGATACTTCGCCAGAAACTCCCACGGGTCGGTGCTCACGCGATGCGGCACCGTGATCGTATTCAGCCACGTCTGATTGGTGGTGTCGGTGCCCCAGTAGAGATAGAGCCGCGGCTGCTTGCGATTCACCTGGCCCTCCAGGCTCACCAGCAGACACTGCTCATCGCCGGTCAGTGCGGTCAGATCGGCGGCATCCAGGAACTCCGCTCTAGGGAATGTAGGCAGCGCACCGGTGAGTTTCTGCGAGCTGGTGGTTGCGGCGAAGCTGGATAGCGCGCGGCTGCCGGCGGCGGCGCTGCTCAAAGCCAGGAAGGTGCGGCGAGACAGGGCGAAGCGTGTGGACATGCTCTCTCCTCAGGGGGGTTGGAGGTGGCAGTTGGCGGATATTTTCGCGGCTCTAAGATAGCGTTATCAGAGAGCAGGCGAAAGATAGAAAATCCCGCCCACGCTTGTCAAATGTTTAACGCTTATTTTTTTCGACCTGATCCATCAAGCATGCAGCGGCGGCAACACCTCATATGGCCGCATCATCTCGTTGTCTTCGTGCTCCAGGATGTGGCAGTGCCACACATAGCGCCCGGCGTAGCCTTCAAATGGCACAATGATGCGCGTCACCATCCCAGGATCCGCGCGTACCGTATCCTTCCATCCTGCCTCGTGCGCCTCCGGCGGCTGTGCCGGCCCGGTAAAGCGCAGCGCGCCCTTCGCCTGATACGCAAACTGGTCGAAGCGCCGCCGGTCCAATATCTGTAACCTCACCAGGTGCAAATGGATAGGGTGCGAGTCGTCTGTCAGATTTACCAGCTCCCATATCTCCGTCGTGCCCAGCATCGGCTTCTCCGTGATCGG
>JAUTWX010000219.1 GCA_030838385.1 Acidobacteriaceae bacterium | reverse complement strand
TATTTGCTGCCGTGTAGAAGTTCACGCTTGCCTGCGGCGCAGTCGCGGCGAGCACTTCGATCTCTGCATACGCGATGGTCGCGTCATTGTTGATGCCTGGATCTGTACCGTCCACGATCACTGTCGGAGTATTCGCCGGCAGACCGAACAATGTCCGGTAATTCGCCGGGATGGCAAGGTTGATATTCGAATCGCCAATCACGCCTACGGTCACGCCGCTACCCGTAGCCGTAGAAGGAATGTCATAAATGACCCCCAGATCGCCGGGAGACAAGTCCTGCTCTGGGAAAGCTGTGTACGCATAAAGCGGGTGCGACACGCCCGTCTTGCGGTCCAGCACCATCGGCCTCGCCATCTGGGCCATGGGCGTCTTGTAATTGTTCAGTGTGATGTTCTTCACCACCGGCGCAAGCGCGGCGGGAACCTGCGGCGCGGCCGCATTGGCATGGAACGTATGGCCGTTGATGGAGTAGCTATGAACCTCCGTGCGGAACGCCGAACGGACCTGTCCGGCAGTGCCCGAAAACTCGATCGCCATCTTGTCCTTGAAGACGCGTCCCACGGCAAAGCCCTGGGCTGCCAGATACGACGTGACCGCCTGCACATCCGCATCGGCTACGCCAAACTGTGAGCCAAACTGCTCCGGCGTCAGCCACTTGTGATAGCTCGGGCTCTTCGGATCCTTCTGCGCCGCCACCAGCGCGTCCAGCGCCTTCTGTTGTGCGTCACTGCGCTTCAACACCATCAGCATGTGGCCAGTCGGCGTGCCGTCCGGCACCAGCCCCCGATCGACGCTTGCCCGCGCCACCGGCAGAGTATTCCCCCGGACCGTGGTCAATTGCGATTCGTTCACCGCGCCCTGGACGCGCGGAGTAGCCAACGCCGCCGTCTGTCCATAAGAAGCTGAAGCTGTGAGACTGAATGCTAGAAGAGACGCGAAGACACTGAGGCGGGAGAGGGAGAAACAATTCGAAGACATAGCCATCCTGAAAATGGGTTCGTGCGACCGATGGTTCCGTTCTGTTGCAGTGCCAAGAGGGTGCACCGCCCGACGGATTTCGTGCGGACCGCGAGGGTCCCTGACCATTACAGCTCAGTACTGCCGACACTGCCGCATCTCCAAATCAGCGGATGCGCCGCGCTAGAGCATTTCACTGTAGTTCTGTACAAATGCGCCATTCTCCGCGTGACTTTTCCGTCAAAAAAGGCCACACTTTGCGGAGCTTGGCCGTACTCAGGAACAGTGAAGCACGCTGCTTGCACACCTGCGATGCGGCTTTCGTTCAGGAAGTCCAGACCGGACTGAGATATTTCTTGTCTGACTTCCCGATTTGGCACTTCTGTTCCGATACTGCGGGGCCCGATATTTCCCCGGCCGGGGTGATTGCGTCAGGCCGGTTTCCGTCGTTGAGTGTAGCCGAACCATGTGGCACTGTCTTCAATAGTCTGCATACTGTCGACCTTATGGAAGCCATTCACGGATCGAGACAGTTACCCGTTACCAGCCCGCTAACAGCACCACTATTTGCATCTCTGTCAGCATGGCCATTCCATTTTTTAAGCTGCGCCGCCCTTCTTTCCGCAAAGGATTGATCGCCGGGGCCATCGGCGGCCTTGCCGGAGGCCTCACCAAGGCCGCCGCCGAGGCCATCTATCCCCCGCGCCTGCAAGGTGAGATCTCGCCGCCCGTCCTGCTGGTGGAGCGTATCGCCGGCCTGCCTCTCGCGCCTCGCGAGCAGAAGGTCGCCGAGACGTGCGTGCACTTTGCCTTTAGTGCGGGAATCGGCGCCGTCTATGGGGTCATCGCTGAGTATTGGCAGGACGCAACTGCAGCGCGTGGCGGGGCCTTCGCACTTGCCCTGCTTGCGCTCACCCACGAGTCTGCGCTGCCGCTGCTCCATCTGACAGACTCCCCGCAGCACCAGCCGAAGCAGGAGCAGTCGAGCGAGTTGCTCACCCATCTGGTCTTCGGATGGACCGTGGAGCAATTGCGACGCCGCATCCGCCCATTGCTGTAGCAAATGCGAAGCTGTTTCCCGGCATGGTTGTGCAATTGCGCCGGCGCGTCCGTCCATTGCCTCAGCGCGGGCGCCCAAATTCCTGTTGACACAAAGAGGCCTGCCGATTGCCGGCAGGCTCTCCATACTCACACCGTTAACGGCTAGCGCCCGGTCGTCTCCTGCGCCGACAGCGCCTGCACCTTGCTGTGTCGCGTGGAATAGGTGAAGTAGATCACCAGCCCCACCACCAGCCAGATGCCAACCACGATCCAGGTCAGCAGCGGCAGCGAGAACATCAGGTAAAAGGCGCTGATGATCCCCAGGATCGGCACCAGCGGCACCAGCGGCGTTTTGAAGGGCCGGTGCAGATCCGGATGCCGCCGCCGCAGAATCCATACCCCGGCGCTCACGATGCTGAAGGCCAGCAGCGTGCCCATGTTCACCAGCTCCGAGAGCCGGTCGATGGGCAGCACCGCCGGAAGGAAGGCCACAATCGACCCCACCACGATGTTTGAGATCCACGGTGTACGAAATTTGGGATGGATGTCGCTCGCCCACTTGGGCAGCAGACCATCGCGCGACATGGAAAAGAAGACGCGCGACTGCCCCAGCAGCATCACTAGCATCACGGTGGCTAGCCCGAACACCGCGCCCACCTTCACCAGAAGGCTGCCCCACGCCACGCCCGTCGCATCGATGCCCACCGCCACCGGGTCGCCTACGTCCAGCGCCTTGTAGCTCACCAACCCGGTCAAGGTCAGTGACACCAGAATATAGAGGATGGTGCAGATCACCATCGAGCCCAGGATGCCGACCGGCATATCGCGCTGCGGGTTCTTCGCCTCCTGCGCCGCCGTCGACACCGCGTCGAAGCCGATATACGCGAAGAAGACCGACGCCGCACCCGCCGCAATGCCGTTGATGCCGAAATTCCCTGCCGCATCCCGGGGTGGAATGAATGGGTGCCAGTTCATCTTCGCCAGACTCGGGTGATGCATCAGGAAGTTGATTCCCAGCACCAGGAAGATGAAGACGCAGGTGAGCTTCACGATCACGATCAGCGTGTTGAAGTTCGCCGACTCCTGAATGCCGATCACCAGGATCGCCGTCACCAGCAGAATCACCAGGAACGCCACCGCGTTAAATGCGCCGGTCACATGGGGCAGCTTCGACAGATCGGTACCCAGCGGCAGCACCATCGAAATCGCCGCTTTCGTCATCCATTTGCCGTTCAGGTTGTAGAGCACCGTGCCGGTCGTGGTGGTAAACCGCGCCATCCCCGGCGAGAGATAAATGTGGAGCTGTTCCAGCAGCGAGGTGAAATATCCGGACCAGCCCGACGCCACCGTGGCCGCGCCAAAGGCGTACTCCAACACCAGGTCCCAGCCGATGATCCACGCCACAAACTCGCCCAGGGTCGCGTATCCATAGGTATAGGCAGAGCCGGCGATCGGGATGATCGAAGCAAACTCGGCGTAGCACAGCCCGGCAAAGGCGCAGGTGATGCCCGCGAAGATAAAGCTGAGCGCAATGGCGGGGCCGGCGTGCCGTGCCGCGGCCTGTCCGGTCAGCACAAAGATACCCGCGCCGATCACCGCGCCGATCCCCAGAGTGATCAGGTTGAGCGGCCCCAGCGAGCGCTTCAGCGTGTGTTCACCCTCCTCGTGCGCCTCGTCCATCAAGAGCGCGAGGGGCTTGGTTGCAAAGAGTCTAGCCAAAAAATCTGCCTCCGGAATCTAGGATCGTCGTGCGCGTGCCTGTCTTCGGTGAAACGGAAGGTCGGGCAACATGGCTGCGATCGAGCCAACCGCCAAGGCTAACTTCGGCAGAGCCTCAGACAGTCAGTTCTACCGTAAAAATGCGAGAAAGTCCCGAACCCTTTGCGCCATCCCCTTGCCGTCCTCGGGCAGTAGCCCAGAAATGACCGCAACCGAGTCCGCCCCCGCCTCGATCACCTCGCGAGCATTCTCGCCGGTGATGCCGCCGATCGCCACCAGTGGCAGCCGCGTCAGCGCGCGTGCCGCCCTCACTCCCTCCAACCCCACCACCGGGTCTGGATTGTTCTTTGAGCCCGTCGTAAAGACCGGCCCGATCGCCAGATAGTCGGCCGCTCCCGTTTTGAGCGCCGCACGCAACTGTCCGACGCTATGCGTGGACACACCCAGCAGCCACTCCGGCCCCAGGATCCTGCGCGCCCTCTTCGGAGCCATGTCCTCCTGCCCGATGTGCACCCCGTCCGCGCCCGCCCTTGAACATAGTTCCACGCGATCGTTCAGCAGCAACACCACCTCCCCGGCAGGAAAAATCGCGCGCAGCCCGCGCATCCTCTCCACAACCTCGGCATCGCTCGCTCGCTTGTCGCGGTACTGCAGCCAGCGCACACCTGCATCCCGCAGCGCATGCGCCGCCGCCGACAGCGGCACGCCGGCTCGGGCGAGCGCATCCGCATCGAGAATCGGATACAGCCGCGGCAGCTCTATCAATTACTGCTCATCCGCGGAAGGCCCATAGACGCCCGGCACCTTCACATCATTCAGACGCAGGTACACGCCAAGCTGCCCGCGATGGTGCACCATGTGGTTCAACGACCACTTGCGAATGGCTTGATATCGCGGCATCCGCACGATCTCATAACCATCCCAGGTCATGACCCACTCCTGCTGCATCGCACCGTCCGTAGCAGCGGCCAGATCAGCACGCGCCCTTGCGGTCCATTCCTCAAATCGCTCCAGCATCTGCTGCGTGCCGGTAGGCTTGAAATTCGTATTCTCCGGTTGGCTCTCCCCGGTCACATCGAAGCGCTCCCGCCGCAACACTTCACTCGTCCAGCTTGGCAACTCCGCAACATGCCCAGCCAGCGCTCGCATCGTGAACGACTTCGCATGCGGCCTCCAGCCAAACTTATCTTCCGGCACCGCCGCTAGCACCTTGCGCGTGCTCGCCATCTCCGCATCGAACTCCGGCAGCAACAACTCCACCAATGTCGGCATTCATCCTCCCGATTCGTCCTCCGTATCCTGCCTCAGCATTCCCAGGTTGGGCAAACCCGGAGGCTGGCTGGCATCTCTTTTGACTCCACGGCACAACTCCTGTGCTACCCTCACTCTCCAGCAAGTGATCCTTAGCATGCCCGACACGCCGCAGTTCTCCACCGCCGAGTACGCGCAGCAGCCAACCATGGAGCGCTGCCTCCTCTGCAGCACCCCGCTCGCGACCGAGTACTACCGCGTCCGCGGTCAGGCCGCATGCGCAAGCTGCGCAGACGCCGCTCGAAATCACCAGTCCAGCCCGTCCGGCAACACCGCCTTCACCCGGGCATTGCTCTTCGGCGTCGGCGCCGCCGTCGTCGGCCTCATCGGCTACTCCGCCTTCACCATCGCCACCAGCCTCTACGTCGGCTACGTCGCGCTTGGCGTCGGCTACATCGTTGCGAAAGCCATGAAGGCTGGCTCCGGCGGTCTCGGCGGCCGCCCCTACCAGATCACCGCGGTCATCCTCACCTATCTCGCCATCGCGCTGGCGGAAATCCCCATCGTCCTCTGGCACTTTCGTGCGCGCATTCCCTCCGGACATCTGCTCACGGTCGGCATTCGCCTGCTTCCCGTGGGCGTCACATCGCCCATTCGCGAGATGCGCAGCCCGGTCCACGGCCTCATCAATCTGGTGATCCTCTTTGTCGGGCTGCAGATTGCATGGCGCGGCACAGCCGCCTCAAGCGCCACCGTTGAAGGCCCCTTCCGCCTGACACCAGCGGCGAGCTGACGCGTCCATTCCTTATGTACGATCTATCCTCCGCCGCGCCGTTCGAACGTGGCCCCGCAAACTGCGCCTCCTGCGGGGCTCCACTTGGCAGTGGCACACGCGCCTGTCCGCGCTGCCACGCCCTGGTCCACGCCGCGCGCATCGAAACCCTCTCTGCCCAGGCGCAGAAGCGCGAAGCATCCGGCGACATCGCCGGCGCCCGCGCGCTCTGGTCTGAAGCCCTCGCCCTGCTGCCGCCCGACGCCACGCAAGCGCAATGGGTACGGGGCCATCTCGCCGCATTGCCCAAGCCAGCAAGCCAAACGCCCAAGTGGCTCAAGCGCCTCGGCCCACTCGGGCCCTTCATCCTCATCATCATCAAAGGCAAAGGACTCTTCTTCGCCCTCTTCAAGCTGAAATTCCTCTTCAGCCTCTTCACCTTCGTCGGCGTCTACTGGGCGCTCTACGGCTGGAAGTTCGGCATCGGCTTCGCCGCCTCCATCCTCATCCACGAGATGGGTCACTACATCGATATCAAGCGCCGCGGCCTCCCTGCCGAGATGCCCGTCTTTCTCCCCGGCCTCGGCGCCTACGTGCGCTGGCAGGCGCTCGGCGTCTCACAGGCGCAGCGCGCGCAGATCGCATTAGCAGGTCCATTCGCAGGCTGGCTCGCCGCCGCCATCTGCACCGGCCTCTACCTCCAGACGCACTCCATGCTGTGGGCCGCGCTCGCCCGCGCCGGCGCCGCCATCAACGTCCTCAACCTGATTCCCATCTGGGTGCTGGACGGCGCACAAGCCGCCAACGCATTAGGCCGCACCGCGCGGCTCGCCCTGCTCTGCGCTGCTGTGGGATTGTGGTGGATCGGCGGCGAAGGACTCTTCCTCTTCATCGCCGCAGGAGCGCTGTGGCGCCACTTCACCCTCATGCGCAAATCGACGCACGATCGCCCCGAAGAAGAAGGCTGGGACACGCTGCTCTACTACATAGCCGTGATGGCTGCGCTAGCCCTGACCTTGCACCTGATCCCCGGCCACGGTATGGGCGCCCGCTGATAGCACGCGACTAGTTAGCGAAGAAAGTGATCGGCGAAAAGCGGCTACGTCCGCGGCCCATTCGATTGCACTTTACCTTGAAACGAATCCGGGCCTGCACTGCACTATTTTCGATGTCTGCGGGTGATTCCGCATGTACTTCGCGCCGAGGAGTTCGACCATGGCCTTCCGTATGCTTTCTGCTGCCGCCGTCCTGCTTCCCACATTTGCCGCTCTTCTAGCCCAGGAGCCCGTGATCGCACCGGCCCACAGCTACCCCGCCAACCTTACCAGCGTGCTGGTTGCGGACCTCAACAGCAACAATGCGCCCGAGATCATCGGGCTGGACAACACCAGCAACGCCGTCGTCGTACTGAAAAATCTGGGTAACGGAAAATACGGTCCTGCCACCTATTACGCCGTCTCAGGTCAACCGAGTGGCATTGCGACAGGCGACTTCAATGGGGATGGAAGGCTTGACGTAGCCGTCGCGTTCGGCGCCTACAATGCTGCCCACGGTAAGGTCGCCGTACTCCGCGGGAACGGCGATGGCACGCTTCAACTTCCCATGTACTACACCGTGTCGATTCCGGCCGACTCTATCGCCGTAGCCGACTTCGACAACGACAACCGGCCTGACATCGCGGTGATCGGCAACACCAACAACAACGCCACAAACACGGTTGCTATCCTCACCAACACGGGTTCGTCCTTCACGGAGCACTCTTTCACCGCGCCCACCTACTTCACCGCCAACGGTTTCGGAGCCGATGCTGATTTCATCCATCATGTTGTCGTCGGAGATTTCAATGGCGACAGGCGCATTGACCTTGCCTATATCGATGAATGTACGCAATGCAGTATCTCAAGCGAGATCTTGTTCATCCTCGCCAATACAACCTCTGGATGGCAAGCCAAAATGCCTGCTGGTGGCGGGGGAAGCACGAGCCTCAACGCTGCCGATATTGACGGCGACGGCCTAAGTGATTTTGTGATTCCTTTCCGGGGATGTCACACGCCTTGCGTCGGCGTTGCTGTGCTCTATATGAACAAGAACTACGCCGTCGCGAGTTCACAGGACCTCGATGTATTGAATAGGGAGGACGGACCTACTCCTTTTCAGGTCGTGGTTGGCGACTTCAATAACGACGGCATTACCGACATCGCAGGCTATTCGGCCGGAGGCACTGACCAGAATTTCAATCAACTACCGCTCGGCATCATGATGTGGACCGGCGCGGGCAACCGAACCTTCCATAAGCTGAAGTACTACGATCAGCCCAATCCGCCCGCGCAGTTCAGTTCGCTGTACACGGCCGCCGGCTTTCTCGATAAGAACAGCTCGCGTGACCTCGTAGCCCCAGCGGGAACTGAAACGCAGGTTTGGCTCAATAGCACGAGCACTGCAGCTGACCCCTGCGCATATCCCACCAGCGGCGGCATCCATGTGTGCGCGCCTTCAGCAACGGTTCCCAGTGGAAAGGTTCACTTCCTGGCCAGTGCGCGAACCAACACTCAGCCGCTGAACCGGATCGAGCTTTGGATCGATGGTCAAAAGAAGATTCAAGTCTTCATTGACCGTCTGAAGGTAGACCTGGCTATTCCGAACGGGACGCATACGGCATCCTTCTACGAGGTAGGCGCTAGCGGTCTTCATATCAAGAAGAGCGTGACGTTTACTGTCGGAAACTGAAACGAGACGGCCAGCATTGCGTAAAAAATCTGCTGCTGCGAGCTGGTCCGGCCAACCATAGGCCGGACCGGCTCGCAGACGATTGCGACTTGCGCTTTAATCCGGCAGACCCGTCAACCGCGCCTTCTCCCGCTCAAAAAACCGCTCCATAAACTTCGTATCGAAGCGTCCCTCGCGGAACTCCGCATCCGCAAAAATCCGCTGGTGCAGCGGGATCGTCGTATGTATCCCCTCCACCACAAACATCTCCAGCGCCCTCTGCATCCGCGCCATCGCCTCCGCGCGATCCTTACCGTGCACAATTAGCTTCGCGATCAGCGAATCATAGTACGGCGGCACAAAGCCCTCCGCATACTGCGCCGTGTCCACCCGCACGCCATTGCCGCCCGGCACGTTGAAGACATCGATCTTCCCTGCCGACGGCGTGAACTTTTCCGGATGCTCGGCGTTCACCCGGCACTCGATCGCATGCCCGCGAATCGTCACCGGCTCCGTCACAATATCCGACAGCTTCTCATCGGACGCAATGCGCAACTGCGCCTTCACCAGATCGAGACCTGTCACCATCTCCGTCACCGGATGCTCCACCTGGATACGCGTGTTCATCTCGATGAAGTAAAGCTTGCCATCCTCGTCCATCAGGAATTCGATCGTCCCCGCGTTCTGATAGCCGATCGCCTCCAGGCACCGCCGGATGGTCTTGCCGATCTCGTCGCGCATCTTCGCGTCTACCTGCAGCGACGGCGCCTCTTCGATCAGCTTCTGGTGCCGCCGTTGAATCGAGCACTCGCGCTCCCCCAGTGACATCACATTCCCATGCTGGTCCGCCAGCACCTGGAACTCGATATGCCGCGGCTGCTCGATGAACTTCTCCATGTACAGGTCGCCGTTGCCGAAGGCATTCGCCGCCTCGATGTTTGCCGCCTGAAACAGCGCGGGCAGCTCGTCCTTCGAGCGGATCACGCGCATGCCGCGCCCGCCGCCGCCCGCCGACGCCTTCAGGATCACCGGGTAGCCCACCGTCTTCGCCCACTCCAGCGCCTCGCCCTCGCTCTGGATCACGCCCTCTGAGCCGGGCAGGATCGGCACCTTGGCCTTCTTCATGGCCATGCGAGCCTTTTCCTTCTCGCCCATCAGCCGCGTCACCTCCGGCGGCGGCCCAATGAACTTGATGTTCGACGCGCGGCATACCTCGGCGAAGTTCGCGTTCTCGCTCAGCAGGCCATAGCCAGGATGGATCGCATCGACATCCGCAATCTCCGCCGCCGAGATCACCGCCGGCACATTCAGATAGCTCTCCGCCGAGCGCGGCGGCCCGATGCAGATCGCCTCATCGGCAAAGCGAACGTGAAGTGAGTTGCGGTCGGCCTCGCTGTAAACGGCCACCGTGCGGACCCCAAGCTCTTTGCACGCGCAGATCACACGCAGCGCAATCTCGCCGCGATTGGCGATCAGGACTTTCCGAAACATGCATTCCCTTCGCGCCCTCTCGAGGCGCTGTCACAATCTCTCATCGCACAAATCGTCATCTCGACCGAAGCCGATCGCGAAAGCGATCGGCGCAGCGGAGAGACCTGCTGTTTCTCAACTCGCCCACAATGTTCGACGTGAGCGACCAAAGGGAGCGAACCCGCAAATCGCGCCGCAGGCGCAATTGCCCGGACGACCAGTCCTAGCGTGGCCGCACGGCAAACAGCTTCTGTCCGTACTCCACCGGCTGGCCAGTCGTCACAAAGCGCTTCACAATCTCGCCCGCGGCATCGGACTCGATCTCGTTCATCAGCTTCATCGCTTCCACGATGCACAGCACCTGCCCGACCTCGACCGTGTCGCCAGGCTTCACGAAAGCAGGCGAGCCCGGTGACGGCGACTCGTAGAACGTCCCCACGATCGGCGACTTCACGATGTGCAGCCCCGCCTCGTCATCCGCCAGTGGGGCAAGAGTCTCCGCCGGTGCAGAAGGAGCGCTGGACGCCTGTGCCGGCGCGCCCCCCGGATGGGCGTGCGTCACCGCCGGTTGATAGCTTGTAGCCGGATGCGACGCCGCGATCTGTGCCAGATGCGACAAATCCACCTGTGACACTGCCCCGGCAAACTTCAGCCGCACCTTCAGGTCGCCCCGCTCCAGGTCGAACTCGCCGATGCCGTTTTCTTTCAGGAACTCGATGAGCTGTTTCAGCTCCGCTATCTCTTCCGGATTCATGCTTCCCAATCTCTTCTTGTCTTGTGCCGCGTCGCTCTTCTTTGCCGTCACGCTGCCCCTTACCTGATCTACAGCTCGATCCATGCCTTGGTGGCTGGCGTTAGCACGCGGCATCCGCGCCGATCCACCACCACCGTGTCCTCGATGCGCAGACCGAACGCGCCCGGAATATAGATGCCAGGCTCGATGGTAATGACCATCCCCTTGGTTAGCAACGTCTGTTGTGCCATGGCGATGCGCGGCGACTCATGAATCTCCAGCCCCACTCCGTGTCCGGTCGAATGCGTGAAGTAGTCCGCCAGCTTCGCCTCACGCAGCACACTCCGTGCCGCCTCATCCACATCGCCGGCCTTCACACCCGCGGCCACCGCTGCAACGGCCTTCTCCTGCGCCGCGAGGACGGCGTCGTACGCCTCACGCTCCCGCGCCGTCGCACGCCCCAGGTGCACAGTGCGCGTCATGTCCGAGCAATAACCGTTGAGAATAACACCGAAATCGAGCGTCACGAACCCGCGCCGCGGCAGCTTTGCTTCGGATGCCGTGCCATGCGGAAAGGCCGAGCGCTCGCCGCTCGCCACAATCGTTGGAAACGACATCGCCTCCGCACCCCACAGCCGCGCGCGATATTCCAGCTCCGCCGCAACCGCATTCTCCGGGATGCCCGGCCGCATGAATTCCCCAATGAACCCAACGATGTGTTCGAAGAGCCGCACGCCCAGCGCGGCTGCCGCCGCCATGCGTTCAATCTCCGCAGCATCCTTCACCATGCGCTGCGCTGAAACCAGCGGCGATGGCAACGGCTGGAAGAATTGTTTCGCATTCTTTGCGCTGCCCTTCACCGCCTCCTGCATCGCGCTCAGCGCGGAGACCGTCGTCTGTTCGCCGTCGTAGTAGGCATGCTTCACGCGAGCAGCAGCAAGCCATTTGCAAGCCTCCGCCAGGGCCGGACCCTTCGCGATCCGCACCTCCGCCCCCTTCACCTCCTGAGCAGCCTGCGCGGTATAGCGGCCATCGGTCACCAGCAAAGCGGCCTTAGCCGTGAGGGCCAGCGCCGCGTTTGACCCGGTGAAGCCGCATACATAGCGCGCGTCAGGAAGGTGCGTCACCAGCAGCGCAGCGATCTTCTGCTTCGCCATCGTGGCGCGCAGTTGTCGCATACGTGCGCGATGATTGAGCGAGTGAGTTCTGCTTGGTGTGTTGGCTGTGCGCGTCACCACGAATCACACACGTGTGCGGAGGAATTTGGGAAAGCCGTGGACATCTGGATCAGTTTACTGAGCCGCGCTCTTGCGCCGCGCCGGCCGCACGCTCTGCACCGGCTTCGCCTTCGCCCGCGAAGGCTTCTCTTCAGCAGCTTTTCCGGTCACCCGCACCGGCATGTTCCCGCCAGAGCTTTGCTGGTCCATCCAGTCGTTTAGCCTCGAGCGCTTGAAGCGCCACCGGTTCCCCAGCTTGAACGCCGGCACAAACCCCTCGGACGCATACTTGTACAACGTATCCGGGCTGATCCCCAGGTAGTCCGCCGCCTGCCGGATATCCATCACCTCGCGCTGCTCTGTCGCCGCCGCTTGTGCCTTCATCGGAGTGCCATTCCTTCCAGGGGGAATTCCTCCCGGGCAGCATGAAACATTCTCGGTAAGAGCCTGGACGGCCAGCAATTGCTCTCGTGGCTTTCTTGGAGGAAAAGCCACACCAAGCGACTCTCCGCGGATCACGGTGTTACTGAAAATGCTTTAACCCGGCGTCTTGTATATACCCTGTTTCCTCCGGCCTCTTCAAGGAAAGATTCCGCTCCCTGCCATCCAAATGGGGGATTGCTGTTAATTTTCGGGTTACACCGGCATTTTCGGGGCATCTTCCCGACCGCCGCTACCCCTCCCCACGCGTCCGCATCGAACTCAAGACAGCCCTGCCGAGCAGCCCAGACCAACGCTCCTTCGAGATTCGAAGGCGACGTCTCGGTTGCGGAGCTCGGGCATTTTCACTGTAGGCGTACGCCAGAGTGCCGCTGTTCGCGTGGCTTTTCCGTCAAGAAAAGCCACACTCCGCGGAATCTGGCCGGAACAACGTAACAGTGAAAATGCACTAGTGAAGGAATCGTGTTCGATCGCGAAAAGATATTCAGCTCCAGACGGGTCACGCCGCCGGCCGGCTCCGGTTTCCGCGCCGTGCACAGGTTACCGCGACATCACTGGCCGGTCGCCGCCGTCCTCAGTATCCTGTTCGCGCTTGCCGGGCTGCGCTTCACCATCCACAACTGGCACCACCCCGACGCGCAATCTCCCTGGGCGACGCCGCTGGTCGCCATCGCTATCTTGCTCGGCGCATGGAACCGCTTCAGCCGCCGGCCGCGCTAAATATGCCTCTAAGGAACCTCTGAACAGATCCACCCGTCATCTCGACCGGAGCCGTCTCGCGCGAGCGAGATCGCGCAGTGGACGGATCGGCTGTGTACCCGCAGATAGCGGACCGTGCTCTCACTGAAGCACCGGGAGATACTCGCGAGCGATTATCTGCAAACGTAAATTCTGCAGCATTGATGTAACTCATGCCTCTGCGATTGCCGCGTATTTGCGCACTCCGCATAACTACTGGACAGGCGCACGGCCGCAACGATTTCTCATTTAGACTAAGACAATAAATTGTCTATCTGCTGCATTCTGATTTTCTGACGGCCAGGGTCGCGCAGCTGAATCGCGACCATGCGTCGAGACCACAACCCGTCATCCCCATCCCCTAATGAGGAGCAATTGTTAGTGAAACAACGGACCTTCCTCCCCCTGGCCGCGATCATCCTCGCGAGCCCCGTCTGGGCCAGTGCCTCCAGCGTCAGCATTTCCACTGCAGCCCTCAGTTTCAACGGCTCTAGTGGCAACGTCACATCGCAGCCGCTCACCATCAAATCCAATAGCAGCCAGGCGGTCACCATCAAGGCGTTGTCCTTCTCGAACAACGCCTTCTCCAATTCATGGGTCTCGCTGCCCGTCACGCTGTCGCCCGGACAGAGCCTCGCGGTAAAGGTGAGTGCTCAGCCTGAGACTGCTGCCATACAGGGCGTGTTGACCATCGTTACCAGCGCCGGCAACTCTACCGTCAGCCTCACCGAGACAGCAGCGCCGTCAACAACCGCTCATTCTGTCAGCCTCCAGTGGGGTCCGCCATCTACGGGCATGCCCACAGGTTCGTATGACGTGGATCGTGCCGAAAGCGGTTCCACCCACTTCTCACACATCGGATCCACCCCTGCATCCGTAACGGATTGGACTGATTACTCACCTCAAGCCGGCCAGACGTATCAATATCGCGTCCGCGCTCTGGACCACGCCGGGGATACGGGACCTCCCTCGAATGTCATCACGCTGAACATCCCGTAGTCATTGAGAAAAATGGCGAAGGCGCAGCCGTGATTCGGCTGCGCCTTTCTGTTGCGCATGATAGAGGACAGTGCTGTGTTCAGTTATCCCGGCGATGCAGTGTCGGACGCTCGTCATCCGTGCCGTTCTGCCCATTCTGCCCGTTCTGTCCATTTGCATCGGGCGACGTGCTCGCCCGCCGCAGTGACGGTTTCTTTTCGTTCTGTCCGTCGCGCAGCTTGCGCTTGTTCTCAATGCGCGCCAGCCTCGCCTTCACCTCATCAAACTCCGATGTAGTGATCACGTACTCGTCCTTCGGCGGCAGCAGATGCGAAATCTCCTGCTGGGTCGCCAGGATGCGGTCCGGCGTCTGCGGATGGTCGGAGAACGCCCTGGCAATCATGTTGGGCTTGGTCTTCTGCAGATGCTCGATCTTCTCGAACATACTCGGCAGCGCCTGCGGATCGTAACCGGCACGGTACATGTACTGAATGCCCAGGAAGTCTGCCTGCCGTTCGAAGTCGCGCGAGAACTGCAGGAAGGTAATCGGCACCGCCAGCCCCGATGCTTCATAGAGTCCATAGCCCAGGCCGCCGCCGATGAAGATCAGCGGAATCGTTCCGAACTGCGCGTAGTTCAATCGCGTCTGCTCACGCATCGCGTGGTGCGCCGCAACGTGTGCAATCTCGTGCGCCATCACACCCGCCACCTCGGCCTCATCGTCTGCCGCCAGGATCAGCCCGCTGTTCACGTAGAAGAAGCCGCCGGGCAGCGCCATCGCGTTGATCTCGTCCGAGTCGATCACCTTGATCGTGAACGGCACCTTTGCGTCCGAGTTCTTCACGATGTTCTGGCCGATCCGGTTCACATACTCCGTCACCACCGGATCGTTGATGAACTTCACGCTCTTCTCGATCTCCATCGAGACGCCCTTGCCCTCTTTCATCTCCGACTCGGTCGAGTACCAGTTCCCCAGCCCGCGTCCGCCGATATCGCGCGTGCCCACCGCGCCCACATCGTCGACGCTACCCTTCTTCACACCCGGCATCACGCCGTTCGGTCCGGGCTCCGGCGCGGTATTCTTACGCGCCCTGATTGCCGTATCCTGCGCCGCCGCCATCTCTTCCGCAGTCGGCTGATTGTCCTTGTCGTCCTTGCTCTTCTTGTCTTTCTTGTCCTTCTTGCTGTCCTTCTTCGCCTGGTCGGTGGTCTGAGGAATCGTCTGTGCAGGCGGCGTTGCCGCAGCCGTGGATGGTGTTGCGGGTGTAGACTGCGCCGCCGGTCCACCCGTCTGATCCGTTGTAGTCGCGGGTGCGGATTGCCCGCCGGGCGTATCGGTCGCGGGGGTATTGTTCGCAGGCGCGGTGGTGCTGGCCGGAGCATTTGTAGCCGGAGCCTGCGGCTGGCTGGGCTGCTGCGCCTGGAGCGTCAGCGTCGCCATCGCGAGCAGCGCGGGAAGAAGAACTTTGGTCGATTGCGAACCGGAGACCCGCATAAGAGCACCACCTCTGAGAAGAGGCCAGTCGAACAGCCCAAGAGGCGGGCAACTCAGACCGAGCCGCTGATTAGACCATGATACGCCCGCAAAAGTGAGCCGCGTTCGGGCAATTGCAGCAGAGGTGTCGGCCAGATTCCTCCCCATACCCTCATTTAGCGTGCCGCCCAAATGCCTCGAAGGCATCCCTATTTTTGCGGAAGACGGCGTGGCCGTTGCTTGGCCGAAATGGACTTGATGAGTGTGTAACCTCGGCCTGTGGCAGGCAGTGGCGATTTCGCCTGCGCTGCTGCTGCTGCTAGCAGCGTCTGCACGTCGCGGTTCGCTAAGGTCGCCGCACTTTCCAGCCGAATAAAGCGATTCTGGTTTCCGTTACCCTGCAATATCCCGCAAGGATCCGGTAATGAGGCTCCGTAATAGAACGAGAGCGCGACGCCCTTTGCCTGTGCAGCCAGCGAAACGATGCAGTCAGTTGTTCGTTCGGTAGTACAAAAGCCAATCGCCAGAAAATTGTAATTGTCGTAGACCTGTTCGATCGCCGTAGGGAACCGCTTGCGAAGCGTCACGCGGGCCGAGCGTATGACTCGTGCGACCTCAGGATCAAACTTGGAGATGAAGCCCGCGATCTGTTTGGCCGGCGAAGCCGCCGGTGCGGACTGAACACTCTTCTTCACTGCGGCCTCCGTTCGTTGCGCGATCCGGCCACACGAATTCTCCTACCGGCTGCCCCACATCTCGATTCTGAGATGTGGGATGAACCAATCCAACCGGCGGGCGACCAAAGGAAGCCGCCCGAGCCGAACGCGCCACCGGCGCCTTTGCCGAGACGGCCAGTCTAGTCGTAGTACTCCAGCCCCAGGTGCGTGATCAAATCCGCGCCCATGATATGCCGCAGCGTGTTCTTCAGTTTCATCGACTGAATAAACAGATCGTGCTCCGGATACAGCCCCTCGGCCGTCATTGGTGACTTGAAGAAGAAGCTCAGCCACTCCTGAATGCCGCGGTGCTTCAGCTCCGGCGTGCGCGACGCCAGGTCCAGGAACAGCACCAGGTCCAGCGCCAATGGCGCCGCCAGAATCGAGTCGCGGCACAGGAAATCCACCTTGATCTGCATCGGATACCCGAGCCAGCCAAAGATGTCGATGTTGTCCCAACCCTCTTTATTATCACCGCGCGGCGGATAATAGTTGATGCGGACCTTGTGGTAAATATCCCCGTATAGCTCGGGATAAAGCTCCGGCTGCAGGATGAAGTCCAGCACCCCCAGCTTCGACTCTTCCTTGGTCTTGAACGACTCCGGATCGTCCAGCACCTCGCCATCCCGGTTGCCCAGAATGTTGGTTGAGTACCAGCCGGCCACGCCCAGCATGCGCGCCTTGAACGCCGGCGCCAGCACCGTCTTGATCAGCGTCTGCCCGGTCTTGAAGTCCTTGCCGCAGATCGGCGCTCCGGTCTTCTTCGACAACTCCTGCAGCGCCGGAATGTCTACGGTCAAGTTGGGCGCGCCATTCGCAAAAGGAATCCCCTCGCTCAGCGCGGCATACGCGTAAATCTGCGATGGCGCAATCGCCGGATCGTCTTCGAGCAATCCCTTCTCGAAGGCCTCGATCGACTGATGGCAGGGCGCCTGCTCGAGAAAAATCTCCGTCGATCCGCACCAGATCATCACCTGGCGATCGGTCTTGCGCTTGAACGCCTGAATGTCGTTGCGCACCTGCTGCGCCAGGTCGCACTTGGAGCGGCCCGTCTTCACATGGTTGCCGCTGAGCCGCTTCACGTAGTGCTGGCTGAACACCGCCGGCATGGGCTGGATGCTCTCCAGAAACGGCTTGATCTGCTCCAGGTGGTCGCGCTCCAGCACCGCAGCCGTCTTCGCCGCCTGGTACATGTTCTCGTCGTAGATATCCCAGCCGGTAAAGACAATGTCGTCCAGCTTGGCCAGCGGCACAAAGTCCTTGATCAGCGGCGTTTGGTTGTCGGTGCGCCTGCCCAGCCGGACGGTGCCCATCTGCGTCACCGAGCCGATCGGCTTCGCAAATCCGCGCCGTACCGCCTCCACTCCTGCAATCAGCGTGGTGGCCACCGCCCCCATGCCTACAACCATCACTCCCAGTTTGCCCGCAGCGGGCGCAATCGTCTGCGCGGCAGCGGCGGCCTGGCCGCTGTCTTTGGAACTCGTCATCTCTCGCTAGTCCTCTCCAGTCAATCCTCGGTGGGTCAACGTCCTAGTCTGACGCCCACCTCCCGCTTTGGCAAATGAGAGTGAGCCGAGTGGTATACATCAGCATGCGAACGGCGGTGGCGAGACTGCACCGGCCGGAACGGGTTTTCATTCTCAGCGAAGCGAAGGCCGGGTGCCCCACATCTCGCGTTTGAGATGTGGGATCTTTGGGAATCGTGCCACCACATTGGGTGCCCCATCCTGACGAAGGGAGGGTGGGATGAGCGAAAACCAAAGACGACCGAAGCGAAGCGGAGCGATCTGCTGGTCCGCCAGGCCAGCCAGTTAACCTGTCCGCTCCTGCGAGCGACGCCACCCTCCCACAATCGCAGTGATCAGCAGCAGCTTCGCCAGCCAATCTCCAGCATGGATCGCAGCAACCTTCCACGAGACGCCCTGCCACATCACGGAGCCGCTCAACAGCGTCATGGGAAATCCAATCCAGAGCCACAGGCCAAGTCCGGTCGCGCTCTTCCAGTTGGCCTCGCTCAGACGCGCCACCAGCCGTGACACTACATACGTCAACACAAAGTCGCGCGCGATCTCCCCCAGAACCGCCGACGGCGACACCTTCGCCGCCGCACTCGGATCGATTCCGCTCAGCCGCATCCACAGCGGGCCGAACATCAGCGGGCTGTAGTACAAAGAGCCTTCGATAAAGGCCACGACGGTCGCCGCCGCAATTGCCATATAGTTCAGCCGCCGAGCTTCCACGTCGCTCCTCCCTCGGCAATGACATCTCTCTCTGGTTTCAACGCCGCCTGTCGTTGCTGCAGGAAGCGGCGCACCGCGCCATCGCTTGCCAACCCGATCGCAAGCTCATACGAGTTCCACGCATCTTCATGCGCACCCGCGCGCGACAGCAGCTCCGCGCGCACCGCCCAGTAAGGCTGGTACTCCGCCAGCCGCGCATCCGCCGCGGCTGCGGCAAGGCTTGGAGACCTGCGTCGGCACCCTTCAGCTCAGCAATCGCCAGCGCGCGATTGATCGCCACCACCGGCGACCCCGAAAACGCGAACAGCGCATCGTAGAGCGCGACCACCTCAGCCCAGTTCGCGTCCCCTGTGCGGCAGCGATGCACATGCGCCGACTGCAGTGCGCCCTCCAGTTGATAGCGGCCCACCAGCCCGCGCGCGCCAGCCCGCCGCAGCAGCGCCTCCGCCTCATCGATCATCTGCACGTCCCACAACGCCGGATTCTGCGCCGCCAGCGGCACAAACTCGCCATCTGCAGATCGCCGCGCAGGCCGTCGTGCCTCCGCATGCAGCATCAGCGCCAGCAGGCCAAGCGCCTCAGGCTCCTCAGGCAGCAGCTCCGTCACCAGCCGAGCCAGGAACATCGCCTCCACCGTCAGATCCCGCCGCACCACATCCGCTCCACCGGGATCGGTCCAGCCCTCGGTAAACGCGGCATAGATCGCCTCCAGCACCGCACCCAACCGCGCGGCAAGCTCCTCGCGCTCCGGGACGCGAAATGGAATCCCCGCCTGCCGTATCTTGTCCTTCGCCCGCACCAGCCGCTTGCCCATCGCCGCCGGCGACGACAGAAATGCCGACGCGATCGTCTTCGCATCCAGACCCAGCACCACCTGCAGAATCAGCGGGGCGTGTACACCCGCCTCGATCGCCGGATGCGCGCAGGCAAACATCAGAGCCAGCCGGCGATCGGGAATCGCCGCGCTCTCCGCCGCAGCCGCCTCCAGTCCCTCGGCAAGAATCTGCAACTCTCCCGCCGCTGCCTCGGTGGTCGAGTGCCGCCGCGACGCATCGATCACCTTGCGTCGCGCCACCGTCAGCAGCCAGCCTTCGGGATTGGCCGGGCAGCCATTGCGCGGCCAATCCGCCACCGCAGAAAGAAACGCCTCGGAGAGTGCATCCTCCGCCGCCGCCACATCATGCGTCCGCGCGGCAAGAAAGGCGACAAGCTTGCCGTAGCTGCGGCGCGCCACGGCATCCGCGGTCTGGCGTGCCCGCTCGTCGCCTTCGCAGATGCTCATGGGCTCACATACTCCAGACAGGACGTACCTCAATGGTTCCGTGACCCGCACCCGGACAGCGCGCCGCCCACGAGATCGCCGCATCCAGATCCGGCGCTTCGATCAGGTAGTAGCCGCCCAGTTGCTCCTTCGAGTCGGCATACGGTCCATCCAGCACCTGCTGCTTGCCGTTAGCAACGCGCACCGTGGTCGCCGTGGCCACCGGCTGCAGCCGGTTCGAGCCCACGTATGTGCCCGCCTTCTTCAGCGCCTCGGTGTACGACATATAGGCCGCATACCCCTGCTGCTGTTCGGCCTCGGTCATCTTCGACCAGCCATTCTCGTCCGCATGAAGTAACAACAGATATTGCATAGGAATCCTCCGTCCTCGGTTATAAGCGAGCACCATGCCCGCTTACTCCCATGACGTTCGGATACTAGCCATTTGGACAAGGACCAGAAAATCTTCAGCAGGAACGTGCGATCGCGCCGCGACGATGAGGGTGGCCCATCCTGAGCAGAGCGAAGGGTGGGATTACCACAAAGACCAGACCTAACGCATCAACGGCGTTAGGCCGTTTCAGAGGCACGCGTCCGATTCCGCCAGTGACTCCACACAAACCAGACAAAGGTCACCACCAGCACCAGCTCCACCCCAAGGTGAAAGCGGTGAAAGACCGCCTTGAACCGCGGATCGCTATCCCAGCCCGCGCCCAGCCGCATCCCCACGTAAGCCAGCGCATAGCACCACGGCCATGAGCCCAGAAACGTGTACAGGTGGAATCGCCCCTGCGGCATCTTCGCGATACCCGCGGGCAGCGCGATAAATGTCCGCACCACCGGCAGCAGCCGCCCGAAGAAGACCGTGATGCCGCCAAACTTTTCGAAGTAATGCGTCACCCGGTCGAGGTCATGCTGGCTCAGCAGCACATAACGGCCAAACTTCTCCACCAATGGCCGCCCGCCATACGCGCCGATCCAGTACGCCACCACCGAGCCCAGGTTGCAGCCGATCGCTCCCGCCGTCGCCACCCCCACCAGGCTCAGCTTCCCCATGTGCACCAAATAGCCGGCGAAGGGCATAATCACCTCCGACGGCAGCGGGATGCACGCCGACTCGATACCCATCAACAACGCCACGCCCCAGTAGCCTGAAGCGGAAATGACTGCAATGATGAACTGCGCGATGGCGCCAAGGATCTTCTCGCTCATCTTTTCTCTCTCATCTTTTTTCTCTCATGTTTCTCTCTCATGTTCGGCTGAGTATACCGTTCGCCTCCCGTCTTCCCTGCACAGCGGAAACGCTGGAACAAAAATCGGCGAAGCGGTGCTCTCTATGAAGTCCCGTCGCGCGTCCGAGCATCAGATAGCAGGGCACCGGCGTTTTTTGATAATGCCAAACTGAAGCCCGGCATATAGCAACCATCGAAGGAGAGCGCTACGGCAAAGCGAACATTCTGGAAATGGCTGGGCATCGCGGTCCTGCTGAGCGCGGTGACGCTCACCATCGTCGCTGAGATCATGCTGCGTCACGCCGGCCCCATCCTGAAGGGCCGCGTGGTCGAGACTCTCAGCACGCGCTTCAACAGCAAAGTCGAGCTCGACACCCTCGACGTCTCTGTCGCCCACGGCCTCCAGGTCTCCGGCAGCGGCCTGCGCATCTATCCGCCGGACGATGTGATCGCCGCCGGCGCCACACATCCGCTCATCGCGGTCCACCAGTTCGATTTTCGCGCCGGCATCGCAGGCCTCTTCATCAAACCCATGCACGTCGACAGCGTGCATGTCAGCGGCCTCGCCATCCAAATCCCGCCCCGCGAGTATCGTCAGCAGGCTGCAGAGCGGGCGAAGAAGCGCCGCGGCAAAATCAAGATCATCGTCGGCGAAATCCTCTTCGACGACTCACAGCTCGTCATTGGTACGGCCAAACCCGGCAAGGATCCCAAAATCTTCGCGCTCAAACACATCATCATGCATGATTTCGGCAGCAATGCCTCGTGGCCGTACGACGCCGACCTCACCAACGCCATTCCACGCGGCGACATTCACGCCATCGGTAGCTTCGGTCCCTGGAACCTGGAGAGCCCTGGCGATTCTCCGGTCGACGGCGACTACACCTTCGATAACGCCGATCTCGGCACTATCCACGGCATCGGCGGCATGCTCTCCTCCACCGGAAAGTTCGGCGGCCAGCTCAACCGCATCGACGTGAACGGAAACACCGACACGCCTGCATTCACTCTCGATACCGCAAACCATCCCGTGCCCCTGAAGACACACTTCCACGCCATCGTCGATGGCACCAGCGGCGACACCTATCTCGAACCCGTCGCAGCCACGCTCGGCAGCTCGCAATTCACCTGCTCGGGCTCTGTCATCAACATCAAAGGCAAAGGCCACATCATCGATCTCGACATCGACATCCCCGCCGGCCAGATCCGCGACTTCCTCAACCTCGCGGTCAAAACCCAGCCGCCCATCATGAGCGGCGCACTCCAGATGAAGGCCAAGCTCAACATCCCACCGGGCAAGCAGAGCGTCACCCAGAAGATCGGTGTGCGCGGCAACTTCGTTCTCACTCGCATCCACTTCACCAATGCCCAGATGGAAGACAAAGTGGACATGCTCAGTCTGCGCGCCCAGGGCAGACCAGGCGAAGCGCATGCCGGCGCACCCGACGTTCACTCCCAGATCCGTGGCGCCTTCAATCTCCAATCCGGTCGCATGGATTTCAGCCAGCTCAACTACACTCTTCCCGGCGCCACCATCAACCTCACCGGCCAGTACACGCTCGATGGGAAAAAGTTCGACTTCACCGGCAAGGTCCGCACCGACGCCCAGCTCTCGCACATGATCTCCACCTGGTGGAAGTCCCTGCTGCTCAAACCCGTCGATCCTTTCTTCCATAAGCACGGCGCCGGCGCCGAAATCCCCATCAAGATCAACGGCACAAATAGCGCACCCAAGTTCGGTCTGAACCTCGGCACAAAGAACTGACGCGGCCGCGTTCTCAAAAGGCAGAACCACAAACGCCGGTGCCCCATCCTGAGCAGAGCGAAGGGTGGGGATACCACCACACCCTCATCATCTCGACCGGAGCCGTATTGAATCGCCGCTCGCCGTGAGCGACCAAGGAAGTGAACCCCGCAACAGCGCCGCAGGCGCTATTGCCCGGACGGTCAGTCCCGCCGGAAACACCCGGGCGCGTGGTCATTCGCCATACCCACCGCCTGCATCCACGCATACACAATCACCGGCCCTACAAACTTGAAGCCGTGCTTCTTCAGATCGGCAGAGATCGCCTCCGACAGCGGCGTCTTCGCCAGCACCGTTCCTTTTTTATTCTGCACCGGCGCGCCGCCCACCTGCGCCCACATGGTCTTCGCAAAGCCGTCGCCATCCTCTTCCATTGCAAGAAAGATCCGCGCCCCCGCAATCGTCGCCTCGATCTTCGGGCGCGACCGGATGATCCCCTCGTTCGCCAGCAGCCGCGCAATGTCTTTCTCCGTGAACCGCGCCACCTTCGCCGGATCGAAATCGCGAAATGCCTTACGGAAGGCATTGCGCTTGCGCAGGATCGTCAGCCACGAAAGCCCCGCCTGAAAGCCCTCCAGCATCAGCATCTCCCACATCGCGCGCCCATCGCGCACCGGCACACCCCACTCCTCATCGTGATACACGCGCAGCAGAGGATCGCTCTCCGCCCACGCACAGCGCTGCCTTTGGCTCATTGAGCTCACGATTCTTTCTTATCGTTTACCCGTCTTCTTGACTTTGAGATTCTTCGCTGATTCAAGAAGCAGAGCTTTATGGATGATCATTTTTAAATATGTCTGATAGCGCAGCCCGTGCGCTTCCGCCTGCAGTTTAGCCAGCTCTATATCGCTCGGATCCAGTCGGATCGTCGTTGTAGGTGTCAGCCCACGTCGTGCAAGCGTACCGCGGCGCAGCGAACCGTCTTTGGCCGCGCGCTCGAGCTGCGCTAAGAGCGCGCTCTGGTTCTCGTCGTACCAGCGCGCCTCGGC
>JAUTWX010000208.1 GCA_030838385.1 Acidobacteriaceae bacterium | reverse complement strand
CCGTCCAGGCCGGCGCGCGGCGAAATCGTTGGAGCCTTAGGTTGCGGCGCCAGATGCCGGGGCTGAGAGCGGGCCAGATGAAACTCACGCTGAAGGTCATTGCCTGTGACGTCGACGTACCGCATCGTCATCTCCGGATCGGTGTGGCCGAGTAGTTTCATGAGCGCGGGCAAGCTTACGCCTGCGCGAACCATCTCGCTCGCATACGTGTGCCTGAGTTGGTGCGGAACGATGCGGGAGGAGATGCCGACCGCGGCGGAGACATCGTGCAGATAGGGGCGCAGTTGTTTGATCAGGGTCTGCTTGCCGCTGGGTCGCGCCAGCAGACGACCGTCGGCCGGGAGGGGATCGAAAGACCGGAAGAAGCGCAGGCGTTGGACGAGTTCACATACAAACGAGTCCACAGGCACCATTCGTTCCGTCTTCAGCTTGCCAAGGGGCACGTGAATAGCCCAACGATCCGGGCCGATATTGTGAAGACAATCGTATGAGATGTCGGTAGATTCGCTGATGCGCATACCCGTATGGCGCAGCAGCAGGAAGACGTTGGAGGGCAGATCGTTGCGCCGAAGCAGTTCCTTCTGGATTAGCTGATCCTGCTGTGCCGTCAAGGCGCGGGGCAAGCGTTGGGGAGAGCGCGGGACGTCCTCGCGACGGATCAGGTGTGCCAACTCCGGAAGCTGCGCGGTCCAGGCGAGTTCCTCCAGAATGCACCGCAGAAGCAGGAGGCGGCAGATGTAGACGTCCGGTGCCAAAGGCGGGTTCTGCGAGCGCAAATGGGCATACCAGCCGAGGATGTGCGGATCACGGCGCATCTGACTTAACGAACAAATGGCGGGGTGATCTTTGCCGAGATAGATCAGAAAGCAGCGCACCGCGCCACGGTACTGACGGCCTGATTCCGGAGCGAGGGCGGCCGTAAGGGACTCGACAGCTCGCTGGAACTGGTGAGCCAATGGATGTTCAAGCGGAGCGTAGGAAGAGATCTTCACGACAGAGTGCCTGGTATGGGCCTGATGTGCTTCGAAACAGCCTGCGCATACTGCTGATAAACCTCAAGAGGCGTGACCTGCACATAGATCAGCGTGGTCTGGATTTGCGCATGTCCCATCAACTGCATGAGGGCGGGCAGACTGACGCCGGCACTCACCATGTCTGAAGCAAAGGTGTGCCGGAAACGGTGCGGGTTGGCAATCTTAACGCCGGTGGTCCGGCGATGATAGCGAAACAACGAGCGCAATCCCGCGGGCGTCATCCGAGCGCCGCGAGCAGGGCCCTTGAGAGAAACAAACAGAGGTACGCCACAGTTCAGCGGCCGCTCCAGCCGCAGATAATAGTCGAGCAGTTGAGCTGCTTCAGGAGCTAACGGAAGGAAGCGGGTCTTATTACCCTCGCCGCGCACGCGGATCTGCGCTTCCGGCAACAGCAGATCGTCTTGATTCAGATCGAGGACTTCCTGGGATCGGAGTCCCTGCAAGAGCATTAATCCGACGATTGCCAGATCGCGAGAGTTGCGAAAGCTGGCCCAAAACCGCGCCACTTCATCCACCGACAGAGGCACTATAGTTCGTTTGGGCGTCCTCACCCGCAACCGGCTTGTTGCAAGCCGTGGCTTGCCAATGCCCATCGGGGTACGCTGCCAGTAAGTGGTCTGGAACCCCGGAGCGATCTGACCGGGCGCGCCGGGGAATGCGATGCGCAAGGCACGATCGGCTATGGCAACACGCTGGTTGATGGTGGCGCCACACAACGGGCGTTCCTGACCGGACTGGAATCGCACGTAGTCGAGCAGGGTCGATTCGGTGAGTGCACCTTCAGCGACCGCATCGGTATGATGAACACTCTCCCACCAGCGGAGAAAGTGCAACAACTCATGCGCATAACTTCGCAGCGTGTTACCTGACACGCGGCGAAGTGACTCGTAATCGAGGTACCGATTGATCCAGTCAATCTCCCGGCCCGTGGTCTGCTCGATGCGCGATACGGGCTTCGAGCCGGGCTGGGTGCGGGCTTGTGAGCGACACGAAACGTCATGGGAGAGAGTCCTCCAGCAAAAGCTGAAACTGTTGCGCATTGCCGCCCCGGACGAAGAAGCTGTTTGGGTCCTGCCCTTCCGGCAACGGTACACGTCGCGCGGATACACCTTGAGACCAGAGACGCCGCGACATCTGTTGCGCCGCCGACTGGCCGCTTCCATTCGCGTCGGCATCGAAGGCCAGATAGACCGTCCGCGAGCCATCGCACAACTGGAGAAACTGTCGTGCATTCAGATGATTTCCCAACCAGCAGGTGACGTTATGAAAGCCCGCCTGCCATAGCACTGCATAGTCGAACAGTCCTTCCACAAGAATGATCTCCGGGGAGCGCCGGACTTGCTCCCACGCGTACAGTCCGCCTTTTCCGGCCGGCAGAAAACGGTGCGGAGTCGCGGAATCCAGGATGCTGCGGCCATAGAGATTGCCTTCCAGCGGGAAGACGATGCGGTGGGAATAGGCATCGCAACCGCTGGCAGTCACAAGACCCGCCTGTCGAAGCGTTGAGGGCGGATACCCCAACTGGTTCAGCCATGCCCGCAGGCAGCGACCGGGCGCATAGCCGATGCGCATGTGTTCGATCACTTCGGGATCGTGCAGCCCGCGTCGCTCCAGGTAAGCCACCGCTTCGCGATGCCGCGATAATTGCATGCGATAAAAGTTAGTGACTTCTTCCAGCAGGGGTGTAATGCCACACCACTCGCGCAGCAACGCAACGGCCTGAGGAAACTTCACCTGGTGATACAGCTCGGCGAAGCGAATCACATCGCCGCCGCGGGCGCACCCGTAACAGTAGAAGAGGTTCTGGCCCGGGTCCACCAGAAAGCTCGGCTTGTGGTCGGTGTGCAGCGGACACAGCCCCATAAGGCGTCCCTCACGGATGCTCCGGGCCGCCTGCCAGTCGTGGGCATGCAGGTAATCCAACAGCGGAATCTGCTGTTTCAGTTCATCGAGCGCCTTTCGATTCACGAACTGTCTGCCTCCACGGGCAGAGTACGGCTGATCGCGCTCCAATCCCAGGCAAGGATGGTGGGTGGG
>JAUTWX010000199.1 GCA_030838385.1 Acidobacteriaceae bacterium | reverse complement strand
ACGGGTAGGTTCTACGAGATTGTTAGCTATTTTGCTTGAGCGTGATGGCCCCTTTGTTGACCGCTACTCCCAACAGGGTATCCATCTTAAGTGCAATGTCACCGGAGAGTTGACCGGCTGCGACGTTTCCACTGAACGTAAGGTGGACATTACTGAAACCAGAGCGATCGGCCTCGATGGAAACTTTGCCGTCCTGGCCAACGACGACCGCCGTAATCGGTAGATGAATCTCCGGCTTTCCGCTGATCACTACTGCCGCATCTCCGGTGACTCCACCACCGTTTTGATTCAGAGTCATAGTGACCTGGACTGGTACTGCCTTGGCGTTTTGCATCTGAAGGCTACCTGGCGCGCGAGCCATCTGAGTCGATAGGTCGCTGTTGCCAATCCATTTGCCCGTCAGCTTGGGTGTTCTGTTCTTACATGCGGTCATAAATGCCGCGAAGCATACAACCAATAGAAGTGGAAGAAGTGAACGCCAGAGCCATTTCATCGGGGAGGGTGTCCTTTCTCTTCCTGCATATTTTCGAGAATTGGCTTCATCTGGTCAAACGTCGTATTGAACGCGTCCCGAGCCTCGATAAGTCCTCTTTCCGGGCCGTATCGAATCACGAGATGTACGATGAGCGCGCGCGCCAATGCAATGTCGGCCAGTAAAGGTATGAACGGCTCCGGGCTCGAAGCCTCCAGGTCCTGGACGAACGCCAACAATCTTTCGGTGTACTCGTCACTGCGCGCTTTGCCTAGATCAGTGATCTGATCAAGTTTGTTGCTTGGGTTGTCGCTCATCACGCTTTGCCGACCCGCTAAGGGAGATACCTGGCGACTGTTCTACACCAAGCTTCCCGTTCCGAAAAACTTGGGTGCATCAATAGCATCATTTTCACTCTTACTTGCAGATAGCACTGGCTTTCACCTTAGCCCCAAGCGTATTTCCCGCCCGAGAACTTGTGTCATTTGACCGAGTTTAGAACCTGTTTTACACATTCATCACGCATTTTCAACAACCGCGCCAAGCGTGGTCGCTGAAGGCAATCCACATTTGTAACGCGGAGAGTGTCGCATGCGCATAACCGTGTTGGATTTGACCGAAAGACTGATCCGACCGATGAGTAAGAAACTCACCGGCCCGTCCGGGCCGCACACAACATGGCTGGAGGCAATATGGGCATAGCGTTAGCGCAGATTGCGGAGCAAACGCATTCGGGCGACCCGCTTCTGACGGCAGAGGACGTCGCCGAGCGACTGAAAGTCAGCAGGGACTGGGTTTGGGATCACTCGTCCCGAAGACTCCCTTACTTGCCGGTGATCCGGATGAGCGACGGGGCGTTGCGCTACCGCGCCAGCCAGATCGAAGCGTTCCTCAGCGAACGGGAACTGGCCTCCAATTTACGCCGGAAACGCCGGTAAAATAGGGACGGCCCGCTTATTCCCCCACACAGAATTTGAGGAATAGATGGGAACTTCGTACCAGAAAGGATGGGTCTCTCTTCGAGGGAAGAAGTGGTACGGCTATTTCCGCCGCACCGTCCTCGATCCGGAGACCAATCAACCGAAGACGGTCTCTTCACCGGTAGCTCTTGGCCTGAAATCTGAGTTGACCAAATCTCAGGCCCGGGAAAAATTGGCGCAGGAGATCACCCGACTGAGTGGGCAAATAACCGAAGACGGCTCCGTGAAAAACGGCACCATTACCTTCGGATGGTTTGCCCGAAACCGCTACCTGCCTCTGAAGGAGGCGGACTGGAGAGAAGAGACTGCCAAGGTGAAGAAGCTGATCATCACGGCAGATCTGATCGTCCCGTTCGAGGACGTACGGCTCGAAAACTTCGACAAGTACATCCTGCAGAATCACCTCAATCAGCTGGCCAAAACCCATTCCAAGGATCGAGTGTTGCAGATTCGCTCTTACATGCGGGCTCTCTTTGCTGAGGCCGTCGATCAGGACTACCTCGCGAAAGACCCTGCACGTTTGGTGAAGGTGCCGGCAAACCTGCGTGAGGTCGATAAAACCGTCCTCACTTGGGACCAGCTTCGCTCCGCACTCGACAGACTTCTCGAAAAGAATCTTCGCGACTGGTTGCTGCTCATGCTCGACATGTCGAACGCTCTTCGACCGGGCGAAGTGGTTGCCTTGCGTTGGCGAAGCCTCCTGGAAGAACCGTTGCTCCTTGATATTAAGGAGACGTACTACAGGGGGAAGATTCGTCCGTACGGCAAGACCAAGCGGAGCACCTCACAGGTGCCGATCTGTGAGGATCTGTTCAAGAAGTTGGGGGAATGGCGCGAACACTTGAAGACGAAGTGTAAGGATGTGTCGCCAGCTGCGTTTATCTTTCGGGGGCGGTTCGGAGGTCCACTGGATCCGAGCAACTTCCGCAAGCGGGTGCTGCACAAGCTGGCCGAGGAACTGGAATTGCCGAAGTTGACATTCCAGGTCATCCGGCGCACGATCGCGACCTTGGCTCAGAAACTGGGATCAAGCAAGGACGTGCAGGGCTTCATGCGGCACGAGACGACGGACACCACGGAGAACGTTTATATGCAGGTTCTCCTTCCGGGAGTACGTACGACGCTCGATGCAATCCATGCGGAGTTGTCGAAGAAGGCGGGGGCTTCACCTGCACCAGAGCCACCGATGACACCACGCGCGGCAACGGCGACGAACAGCACGTCCAGAAACGATGTTCTCGGGATGCCTACGGCGATTCCAGAGAACACTACCACTCTGGTGTCGGCAGTGCCTGCGAAGCCAGCTCGTGGTGTGGTTTTGGAATTTGCGACAAAGATGCGACAAGGTCGCGGAAGGGAGGTGCTTCTAAATGCTTGAGATAACTGGTGGACCTGGTCGGGATCGAACCGACGACCTCTTCCATGCCATGGAAGCGCGCTCCCAGCTGCGCCACAGGCCCACATCGCGGAGGGAATGACTCTGCTCATTCTCGACGAGATAAGATAGATTCGTCAAACACCTCTCGGTCGGTTGTGGAGTCGCCTCTCTTGTCCCTTCGTCTTGCCCTCGTCGCGTTTGCTTCCACCCTTCTGTTCGCTCCTCAGCCGCTGGTCCGCCCTGCGGCGGCGCAGGCCGCCACAAACTCCGCGCAGCCGCGCACGCAGGCTAGTCTCGCTCTGGGCAATGCGCTGCAGCAGGTCAATATCGCCATCGCTCATCTGCGCCAGACCCTCGATTCCGTCAATGTCTCCAAGTGGAAGGCGCCTGGGGATGTGCGGCACACCTCGGAGTCCGACGTTTACTCGATGCAGCGCGATGTCTCGGACACACTCCCCGCTCTCATCAATGCCGCGCTAGCGGACCCTGCCAAGGTGTCGCCCGCCTTCTCCGTCTATCGCAATGTGGACGCGCTCTACGATGTGCTGCTGCGCGTTTCGGAGACGGCGCAGCTAGCGGGTTCCAATGACGCGCGCCTCCTCGAGGACCAGCGGACCACGCTCGAGGACAGCCGGACCCAGCTTGGCGCCGCCCTGCTGCAATCGGCCCAGGCGCAGGATGCCGAAGTGGTCCACCTGCGCAGTACCGCGGTCGCGGCACCTCCGCCCCCGCCCGCGGCCAAGACCGTGATTGATGATGGCCCCACCACCAAACCGAAATCGACGAAAAAGCGCGTCCATAAGCCCGCCACCACTCCCGCCCCATCGCCCACAACACCGCAGTAAGGGACCTGGCAGGAACTTTTCGCGTTCCGCGGGTGTCTAAGCAGGCAGGTTGGGTAGAAGAGAGTGAGCGCTGCCCAGCTCTGCCGCCGGCGGCATCCAATTTTGTGGCTCCATGCATGACACCGGCGGGCGGGCAACTGGCCCGTCTTTCCTGTTAATGTATGGGGGCAGTTGGAATGCAGGCAGGAACAGCCTTGGGAAATTTCGCTAATGTATTCGGAGCGCAGGCGACCGCCAGGCCTGAAGAGGCCGGCGTCATCGCCGAGTTGAAGGCAGGTTCGGAGGAGGCGTTTGCCTCGCTGATCGCCCAGTATCACGCTCCCCTCTATTCGCTCATCGCGCGCACCATCCCCGATCCCTGCGAAGCCGCAGACATCACGCAAGATGTCTTCATCAAGGTCTACCGCGGCATTGGCAACTTCCACGGCGAGTCCAGCCTGCGCACCTGGATCTACCGCATCGCCCTGCACGAAGCCTCTAACCAGCGCCGCTGGTGGTGCCGTCACAAACGCAAGGAAATCACCATCGAACAGGAGCTCTCCGGGCAGGACGGCGAGGCCTTCCACCTGAAGGACACGCTGGTGGATCAGCAGGAGTCACCTTTCGATCTGGCGGCTCATGCCGAATTGCGCGAGCAGGTCGAGGCCGCTGTCCGCGAAGTGCCGGAGCCCTTCCAGACCGTGGTCGTGCTGCGCGACATCGAGGGCTTCGGCTACGAAGAAGTCGCTGAAATCCTGAATATCAATCTGGGCACGGTCAAATCGCGACTCATGCGCGGCCGCGCCCACCTGAAGGCACGGCTGGCCCCGCTTGTACGCGCCTCGGCAACCTCGTCCGCTGCTTCCCCCGACCGCTCATCCACCACCGTGTTGCGGGCCCCGCTGGCAGGGCTCAGGGAGGCCAAATGAGCGCCTGCAGTCAGATTCAGCATCAGTTTTCCCGCTATCTGGACGGTGACGTTCCGGGCACCCGGATGCTCGAGATCGCCAGCCACCTGGAAAGGTGCGCCGACTGCGCCCGCGAGTTTGCCGGCTGGCAGCAGAGCCAGGCGCTGCTCTCGACCCTCGGCCCCACCAAGGTCCCGGAAGACCTCGCGCTGCGGCTCCGCGTCGCCATCTCGCAGGAGAGCCGCAATTCTGCGCGCGAGCGGCTCAGCCGCTTTCACATTCGCTGGGAAAACACCTTCCAGCCGTTCCTGCTTCGGGCTGCCGCCGGCTTCGCCAGCGCCATATTCCTGGTTGGAACAGCAGCCATGCTGATCGGCACCTTCGCCTCGCCTGAGGAGGTGGAAGCCCGCGACCAGCCGCTGGAGAGTTCCACCGCGCCGCGCCTGCTTTACTCCTCCTTCCAGCCCGCGGACGCTATCGGCGACCATAACAATCCCGTAGTGCTGCAGGTCTTTGTCGACGGCCATGGCCGCGTCTACGACTACAAGGTCCTCTCTGGCCAGGTGGACGTGAAGACTCGCCAGTCCATCGACAACCTGCTGCTCTTCAGCGTCTTCACCCCGGCCCACTCCTTTGACCAGCCGGTCCGTGGAACCACGGTGATGTCCTTTTCCGGCATCTCCGTCAAAGGCTAATAGCGGACCGCGCTTCCGATCGACGCTCGCGAATCTTAGCGGTCCACACGCCGGCAGCCTATAGTCTTTCCATGCCGAAATCGCCTGCCGCGCGCCTGTTCTGGTCCAGCCTCTGCTTCACAATTGCGATGGCCGGCGCAAACGCCCAGTCTCTCTTGGTCGTCAATCAAGGCGATACCACCCTCAGCATCGTCGATCCGTTCTCTCAGAAGCAGATCGCCGTCATCGCCGAGGGCACACCCACCATGCACGGGCATGAGATCGCCACCTCTGCCGATGGCCGCACCGCCTACATGCCCATCTATGGCAATGTCGGTGTCGGCAAACCGGGCCTCGACGGCCGCGAGATTCTCTTCATCGACCTGCCCTCGCGCAAGATCATCGGAAGCCTCGACTTCGGTCACGGAGTCCGGCCGCACCAGCCGGTAGTCGATCCCGCGCGCAAACTCCTTTACGTCACCACCGAGCTCGATCAGTCCGTCACCATCATCGATCCCGAGACACGAAAGATCCTCGGCTCCGTCCCCACTGGCCAGCCCGAGTCGCACATGCTGGTCCTCTCCCACGACGGCCGGCGCGGCTACACCGCAAACGTCGGACCTGGCACCGTCTCCGTGCTCGATATGATCGGAAAAAAGACCGTTGCGGTCGTCCCCGTGTCGAGTGAAGTTCAGCGTATATCCATCTCGAATGACGACCGCTGGGTCTTCACCTCCGACCAGATCCAGCCGCAGCTCGCCGTCATCGACGCCGCGACCCACAAGGTGAAAACATGGGTGCCCCTGCCCGGCACCGGATACGGCACAGCTCCCACGCCGGACGGCCGATTTCTTCTCGTTGCGGTGCCACCCACAAACCAGGTCGCCGTCGTCGACCTCTCCACCATGCAGGTCGTCCACAAAATCGACGTCCCGGCCGCCCCGCAGGAGGTCCTCATCCGCCCCGACGGCCAGGTCGCCTATGTCTCCTGCGCCAGGAGCGGCCAAGTAGCGGCCATCGACCTCTCCCAGTGGAAGGTCCAGAAGCTCATCGCAGCAGGCAAGTTCGCCGACGGCCTCGCCTGGGCGAAATGAGACCCCGGCGCGCCGCCATTACGGTTGACCCTGCTTCCTTTGCTTACGTAGACTGACGCCCAGACCCTTTCCTATGCTGTCTTCCCGCAGTTTCCGCGCGCTGGCGCCCCATCTTCTCGCGCTCGCCCTTCTGGCTCCCGGCATCCTCCAGCCCCCCTCAGCCCGAGCCCAGTCCTCCTCGTCACAGTCGTCGTCCTCCTCGACAGCCACCATCCAGCCCGAGATCCAGAAGCCGCCTTCGCTCATCGATCCCGCCGGCCCGCAGATCAGCCTTCAGACCAGCGAGACCGTCTTCGACGTCGCTGCAGCCCTGAATACCTGTGGCTATGACGCCGGGCTCGAGCAGTCCGCCCCCGTGCGGCAAAAGGTCCGCGATGCCGTCAATGCTGCGGTAATGGCTTCCGCCGATGCGCAGAACACCCGCGACCAGCTCTGTACCTACATCCGCCAGCACGAGCTCTCCGACTCCAGCCACAACCTCTCGCAGTATGTATCGCTCGCCCTCTACGTCACCCCGCCGCCGGAGCTCACCAACAGCGTCGCCCTCACCGAAATGCCCCCGGATTCGACCCAGGTAGTCGAGCTCCTGCCCATCCTCCGCAAATTCGCCCGCCAGATCGATCTGCACTACATCTGGATCAGTGTGCGCCCCCAGTACGACGCCATCGTCAACAGCCTGCACGACTCGCTTAGCAAGATGGTCGTCAACACCAACGCCTATCTGAAGATGCCCGCCAACGTCAACGGCGATAGCCGTTTCGCCGTCGTGCTCGAGCCGCTGCTCGACCCCGGGCAGACCAACGCGCGCGTCTACGGAGCGGACTACGTTGTTGTCACCTCGCCCACCCGCGATGACAAGGTGCGGATGGACGAGATCCGCCACACCTATCTGCACTATGAGCTGGAGCCGCTGCTCTACTCGCGTGCCTCCTCCATGGACCGCCTGCTGCCCTTCCTGAAGAGCGTCCGCGAAGCGCCGCTTGAGTACACCTTCCGTAGCGACATCGTCTCGCTCGTCACCGAGTGCATGATCCGCGCCATCGAAGCGCGCACCATGGCTACCGGGGTCGTGCCCTTCAAGGCGCCCGCCGTCGTCAGCCACACGGAGTTCGCGGCCGTGGAGCGCCAGCGCCATGCCACCGAGCAAAAGGCAGAAGCCGTGCGCCAGGCGGCCGTGAAGCGCTCTATGGAGCAGGGCTACGTGCTCACCGCCTACTTCTACGACAAGCTCGCCGCCTTTGAAAAAGAGCCGCAATCGTTCAAGGAAACCATCGGTGAGATCGTCTACGGCATGGACGTCCCCTCGGAGCTGGGCCACGTCAAGCACATCGAGTTCTCGCAGCAGAACGAGGGCGACGTGGTGCATCACGGCACCCGCCAGTTGCGTGGGCTCGACCTGGCCGAGATGAAGCTGCTGCAGGGCGACGTGAACGCCGCCTCCACGCTCGCCCACCAGGCGCTCACCCAGCACACCGGCGACACCGCCCGTGCCGACTTCCTGCTCGCCCGCTGCGCCGTCATGCAGCGCAATGTCCCCGACGCGCGCCACTACTTCGAAGAGACAGTCCGTCTCGGCAAAGATCCGCGCCTCCTCGCCTGGTCCCACATCTACCTCGGCCGCATGGACGACCTCGAACACAGCCGCGACGAGGCGCTGGCGCAGTACCAGCAGGCGCTCGTCACCCGCGATGGGCAGGTCGACACCAAGGAAGCCGCAGAGCATGGTCTGAAGGAGCCCTACGGACCGCCCGCCGGCGTCCACCAGCAGCAAGACGATTCCAGTGACGACACTCAGCCAGCCCAAAAGCCCGATGCGCCGGCACAGCCTGTACCGCCAGCTCCGCCTACGGCCTCGCCCCAGCGCTGACTCACCGAATACTCGCCTTCAACCCATTTTCCCTGTCTCCTCTTGCCCGGAATAAGCTAGTAACAGAGAGGGAGACCCGCACCCCATGGTCCAGCGCACGCTGGAAACGCTTGAACACACCCTGAAGCATCGCTTCCGCGATCCCGCATTGCTCGAACAGGCACTCACGCACAGCTCGCTTGCCTTTGAAAAGAGCGTCCAGGAGACACAGGAGGAGAAGCCGGCTAACGTCCGCGACGAAAAGCCGACTCTGGATAACGAGAAGCTCGAGTTTCTCGGCGATGCCGTGCTCGGCCTGCTCGTCGCGCAGTCTTTGTACGAATCCTTTCCCGATCTCGAAGAAGGCGATCTCACCCGGATGCGCGCTGCGCTGGTTAGCCGCCGTCACCTTGCCAATGTGGCGGAGTTATTGCATCTCGGTGACCATCTCCGCCTGGGCCGTGGAGAGGAGCGCAACGGCGGCCGCCGCAAGGCGGTGCTGCTCGCGAACAGCTTTGAGGCGGTGCTTGCCGCTCTCTATCTCGATGCCGGAATCGACATCGCTCGTTCCTTCGTGCAGCGCACGGTCATCGAACCCACGGCGCAGCGGCTCTACAAAGGACTGGAGCGCGGCGACAGCATGGGCGACCATAAGTCCGCCTTGCAGGAGATGCTGCAGGCGAAGGGCGCAGCGCCTCCCGAATACGAGGTGAAGGCGGAGAGCGGCCCGGACCACCGCAAGCGATTCCTGGTGGAGGTGGTCATTCCCGCCGCCCCGCAACTGCCGCCAGTCACCGCGCAGGGCACCGGCACCACCAAGAAGCGAGCCGAGCAGGAAGCCGCGCGCGTGGCCTTCCAGCAGTTGCAGGAACAAACGATCGCGCCAATCACCCCAACGCTCGAAACCTCCGCTGGCCGTAAAGCGCCCACACCATTGCAGGAGCAAACGGCCGCACCCAATCCGCCAAAGAGTGTCACCGCTTGAGTGTTCCGGCACCAGTGTCGACCGTGGCCGCCGCACCCACGCAGCACCGGCACCTCCATTTCGTGCTGCCGCACCTGCTCGAGACGGTGCGATCCACCCTGGTAGTCATCATCGTCGCGCTGTTCATCATCGCCTTCCTCGTGCAGCCCTTCCGCATCCCGTCGGAGAGCATGGAGCACACACTGCTGGTCGGCGATTTTTTACTGGTGGATAAGGTGGCCTTCGCGCCCGCCGGCATTTGGCACTGGCTTCTGCCCTATCGTCACGTGACGCGGCATGACATCGTCGTCTTTCACTTCCCTCTCGATTCGGAAGAGCATGTCGTCAAGCGCGTCATCGGCGTGCCCGGCGATGAAGTCTCGCTGCAGAATGGCGTTGCTGTGGTCAACAACACTCCGCAGCGTGAACCCTACGATGTCTTCGAGCGCGCCGATGGCGATGCATATCGCGACCAGTTCCCGCGGTACACCACCGACGACCCGTCGGTCGATCCGCACTGGCGTGAGCAGATGCGCGGCCTGGTCGAGAATGCTCACCTGCGCGTGCCGGCGGATACCTGCTTCGTCCTCGGCGACAATCGCAATCACAGTAGGGACAGTCGTTACTGGGGCTTTGTTCCGCGGCAGAACATCGAGGGCACTCCGCTGCTCATCTACTTTTCGGTGCGCGAGCCCTCGGCCACCGATACCCCACCGCTGCCGGGTGGTAGACTCGGCAACAGCGTTGAGGATCGACTGATCGACTTCGCGCGGTGGGACCGCATCCTGCGTGTGGTCCACTGAGCAGGGTGCAACAGACCTGATGGCCGAGACGACGAATTCCTCCGCAGCAACGGCAGACGCTACGTCCAGCGATACGAGGCACGAGACTCCGCTCGAAGCTTTGTCTTCTTATTGCGCGGTCATCGTGGTGGGCCTTTTCATCCTCACCTTCATCTTTCAAAACTTCGTCATCCCCTCCGGTTCGATGGAGAAGACTCTGCTTATTGGCGATCACGTCCTGGTCGACCGCACCAATCTGGCGCCGCCCGCACATTGGGCACCCTTTGTGCGCTATCGCACCATACATCGCGGCGACATCATCGTCTTCCTCAAGCCCGGCTATCCCGATATGTTTCTGGTCAAACGCGTCATCGGAATCCCAGGCGATCATCTGCACCTGCATGAGGGCTATGTCTATCTCAATGGCCAGCGGCAGGACGAACCGCAGGCCGGGCATCCCGACTACAGCAACTATCGTCTCTATCGTGATGAGTTCCCTGACGTGCCTACTTCCGAGGGAGAGGGCATCGAGCCCGTCTGGGCCAACGATCTGCCCAGCCACATCCAGAACGGCGATCTCGTGGTGCCTCCCGGCAACTACTTCGCTATGGGCGATAATCGGACGAATAGTGCCGATGGCCGCTATTGGGGCTTCGTGCCGCGCGAAAACATCGTCGGACGCCCGCTCTTAGTCTACTGGTCGTTCATCTCGCCGGAGGAAGACGAAGAGCACGTCAATATGGGCGATCGCATGCAGCAGGTGGGCCATGTGCTGCTGCACTTCTTCGATCAGACGCGCTGGCGCAGGACTCTGCACACGGTGCGCTGAAGGACTTACAGACGCGAGCCCTCGGCCACCGATACCGCACCGCTGCCGGGTGGTAGACTCGGCAACAGCGTTGAGGATCGACTGATCGACTTCGCGCGGTGGGACCGCATCCTGCGTGTGGTCCACTGAGCAGCCGATCGCAACCGATAACCGCAGCACAAACTGATGGCCGAGACGACAACCAATCCTCCCACCGTAACCGCGGACGCCCCGCCGGCGAAGCAAGCCCCAGCGAACGCTCGGCACGACGAAACTCCGCTGGAAGCCCTGGCCTCCTACTGCGCCGTCATCGTCGTGGGCCTGTTCATCCTCACCTTCATCTTCCAGAACTTCGTCATCCCCTCCGGCTCCATGGAGAAGACCCTGCTCATCGGCGATCACGTTCTGGTCGACCGCACCAACCTCGCCCCGCCTGCGCACTGGGCGCCGTTCGTGCGCTATCGCGACGTGCGCCGCGGAGACATCATCGTCTTCCTCAAGCCGGGCTATCCGGATATGTTTCTGGTCAAGCGCGTTATCGGCGTCCCAGGCGATCACATTCACCTGCACGAGGGCTATGTCTATTTGAACGGCAAGCGGCAGGATGAGCCGCAGGCCGGGCATCCCGACTACGGCAACTACTCGCCCTATCGCGATGAGTTCCCCGACGTGCCTACGTCGGTGGGTCAGGACGTCGAACCAACCTGGGCCAACGACCTGCCCAGCCACATCCAGAATGGCGATCTCGTTGTCCCTCCCGGCAACTACTTCGCCATGGGTGACAACCGGCTCAACAGCCTCGATGGCCGCTACTGGGGTTTCGTGCCACGGGAAAATATCGTAGGCCGGCCGCTCTTCGTCTATTGGTCTTTCATCACACCGGAAGAGGACGAAGACCACACCGGCATGGGCGATCGCGCGCAGCAATTCGGACACGTGCTGCTGCACTTCTTCGACCAGACACGCTGGCGCAGGACCCTCCACCTGGTGCGCTGAAGCATTTCTCCTGCTGCGGTGGAGAGCGTTAGAGCAGATTTCCCATAGGTCTGCACGAAGCGAAGGAGGTTAACGCGCGCTTTTCGGTCAGGAAAACGGCGCTCCGCGCCTGAACTCCGTGGAGCATAGCAATGGGAAATCTGCTCCAGATACACTCGACATGGCCTTTCCATCAAGAAAGGCCACACGTGCTGGCATTGACCGGTCCACACCTACAGGAGAAATGCTTTTAAGCATGCCGCCAAAAGTCATACCGATTCCAAGGGCGCAGCTCAAGGCATATCTAGGATCCGATCCGGATACCCCGAAACCGTCCCGTCGCCACTGGCATCTGCTCGTCGCGATATCGTTCGCCCTCCTGTTGGTTGCAGCCCTGGTGCTGCCGCCGCTCATCAACATCAGCCGCTACCAGCGCCAGATCGCCGCCAGCCTTGCCGCCAGCCTCGGGCACCCAGTGGAAGTCTCCGGCATCAAGCTGCAGTTGCTGCCCCGCCCCGGCGTCCAGATCGCCAACTTCACCGTCGACTCGACCGACGGCTTCAGCACCGAACCCATCCTGAAGTGCTCGAGCGTCACCGCCGCATTCCGCATCGTGTCGCTCTGGCGCGGACGCCTGGAGATTGCCCGCATCTCGCTCGATGAGCCCAGCCTCAACCTCGAACGCGCCGACAACGGACATTGGAACTTCGCCTCCGTGCTGCTGCAGGCATCGCGCACACCGCAGGCGCCGACCGGCCGCACCGTCGCCCGCGGCCAGAGCCGCTTTCCCTATATCGAAGCCACCAACGCGCGCATCAACTTCAAGCACGGCAACGAGAAGCTGCCTTTCTCCTTTCTCAATGCCGACGTCTCGATATGGCTGGAAAATCCGAACGAATGGCAGCTCCGCTTCGTCGCCCAACCCGTGCGCACGGACATCAATCTCTCGCTCTCCGACACCGGCCAGGTGCAGATAGGTGGCAGCGTGCATCGCGCATCCTCCACGAACGAGTTGCCTCTCAACCTGCAAGCGGAGTGGCGCGGCGCCCCGCTCGGCCAGGTGACGCGTATGCTGGTGTCCCACGATCTGGGCTGGCGCGGCGATACCAGCATGACCGCCCACATCACCGGAGTGCCCAACGCGCTCAGCCTTCAACTCTCCGCAGCGGCCAGCGACTTTCACCGCGAGACCTTCCAGCCCGCCCATTCCCTCAATCTTCACGTCACCTGCACTGCGACATATCGCCACGCTCTCGGGTCCCTCGATTCCATCCACTGCCTTTCCCCGGTCGGCAGCGGCATCCTCGCTCTCCGCGGCACCATGCAGCAGATCCACACTGCCGACCCCGAGCCCGATCTCAAGCTCATCGCAACCCACCTGCCTGCCGATGAACTGCTGGAGCTGCTGCGCCACACCCGCGGCCGCCTCAACAACGACATCACCGTGAGCGGCGTCATTGACGGCGAGCTCGCCTATGCGCGCCAGCCAGCGCCGGCGGCTAATCAAACCACCGGCGGCTCCCACACCGTCCCCAACAGCACCCGAATTACCGCCAGCGGCGCATTGCTCGCCACCGATCTTCTGCTGCGCGGCGATGGCATGGAGCAGATCCTTCCCGACCTCCGCTTCACCGTTCAGCCTGCAGCGCAGCCTGTCGCTCTCGTCCTCGAGCCGGCGCAGATCGATCTCGGCGGTCCCGACCCGCTCGTCGCCAATGCGCGCTTCACCCGGCAGGGCTACCAGCTCCACTACGGCGGCACCGCGTTGCTCGAGCATCTGCTTCCCCTGGCACACGCATTCAACATCGTGCCCACCGCCTTCCAGGGCCTGCAGGGCAATGGCACCGCCGACTACAACCTCACCGTTGAGGGCGACTGGCGGCTGCCGCTCGTGGTCGACCCCGCTGCTCCGCTCTCCGTTCTCAACGGCGCCGTTGGCCTGCACAACGCCGACTTCCAGCCGTCGTACCTGGCCGAGCCCGTCCATATCGCAACCGCCACGGCGGCAATCTCTCCCGCCGAGCTGCGCTGGAGCGGCATCACCGCCACGGTCGGCACCACGCACTTCACCGGCAATCTGCGCATTCCACTCCCCTGCGTCGCCGCCTGCGAGCGCCGTTTCGACCTCACCGCCGCAACCGTCAACTTCGGCCCGCTGGCCGCCTCGCTTCGCGGTGAAGACCAAGGCGTGGTGCGGGAGCTGATCAACCGCGTCCGCTCCCGCAGCCAGGATTGGCCACTCCTCGACGGCACCGTCCACATCGCTCACTTGAGCGCAGGACAAGTCGAGATCGCCAACGCTTCCGCCGATCTCACGCTACGCGACGGCAAGCTGGAGGTGCGCTCACTTGATGGCCGAACGCTGGGAGGCGCGCTGCACGCCATGGGCGCGGTCGCGCTCGCCTCCACGCCCAGCTACGACGCGGCGGTGCAACTGCGCCACATCAGCGCCCCGGAGCTCGCGCAACTGCTCAAGGAACATTGGGGTCCGGGCATGATCGACCTCTCCGGTGACCTCGCCATGAGCGGCACCACCGCCTCCAGCCTCAGCAACTCCGCCAAAGGCACACTGCGGTGGAGCTGGGCCGGCGGCGCGCTGCCTCAGCTGACCAGCACTCCCCTGCATCGCTTCGATCGATGGACCGGCAATGGCAGAGTCACGAAGGGCGCCATCGCCATCACCAGCAGTGAAGTGACAAATGGCGGCGCCACTGCTGTTGTATCCGGCACCATCGGCAGCGACCGCTCGCTCGATCTGAAGGTCGCCAGTCCTCCCAAAGACAGCACCCAGACGGAGACTGCCACCGCCACGACCATGTCCGGCACGCTCGCCTCGCCCGTCGTCGAAACGCAGTAAGGCTGCTGAAGTCGCCCCTAATGCGCCGCCGTGTACTCGATGTCCTTCCGGTGCACGCTCGCCTGAGTCTCCGGTGTCGTGCCGTCATTCACCTGTACCTGCTGCGGCCGCCCATGCACCAGGAAGCGCCGCGTGGCCCTGCCTTTCGGCGCGATGCGCATGTGTTCCGTCACCGTCGCGTCTGAGGAATAGAGTGATACCGGAACATCGGCCACAGCCGTCCCTGAATTAGACACCGTCACTGCGACAATAAAACTGTCTTCCGTGCTGCCCTTGCTGGGTGTGATGGCCTCAATGTTCAGGTCCGGCAGCCCGCGATCGCGGTTCACCCAGTCGCTGTAAAACCAGTCCAGCTTCTGGTTGCTCGTCCGCTCCAGCAGATGCTCGAAATAATCCGCCGACGAATCCTGTGTCGCATCGTACTGCTCGAGCGCAGCCGCCAGCGGCTTGTCGCCCACAATGCCGCGCAGCATCCAGAACACATACGCTGCCTTCGTCCGATAGAAGATCGGATCGTGCGCCGCAACCAGCGGCTGCCCCGCATCCCGTTCGGGATCGCCCGTCTCCGCCAGGCTCAACGCGCCCCGCATGTTGTCCATCTGCGTGATCGCCGTGTCGCGCCCGTCCTGATGTTCCGTCCACACCGACGCCATGAATTGCGCAACGCCCTCCTCCAGCCACGGTTGCGGCGAGTGGAAGTACGCATGCGTCAACACGTGGCTCATTGGGCCCAGCAGCTTTTTGGGATTCACGTTGGCGATGTTGGTCACCAACAGCGCACGCTCTTCAAATGGGCTGTCCTCCGCCTCCGCTGGATCGAGCACGCTCAGGTCCAACTTCGGCTTCCCTCCAAACCAATCCGTCATCTGCGGAGTCAGAATCGAAGCAGCCGTCATGTACGACTGCGTGGCGGCCGCATCGCTCTGCCGCGCATAGAGCTTCAGATGATTGCCCGTTTCGAGCGTCCGCCGCGCCAGGAAGAGCGTGGGCGTCGCAAAGCCCAGCCTGGTCTGCGGCAGCCTCGCCGTGGCGATGCCCGGCAGGTCGCTCTCGGCAGCCGGTGACGTCGCCTGCACCGTCACCGGAACACCAATCAGAAAAGCTACCGTGGGCGCTGCTCCAGTAAACTCTTCTGTCACCGTCATGGACACCATTGCCGTACTCTCGCGCAGCTTGGTCATGCCGATCTCGCTGAAGAAGCGGTCGCTATCGCCCAAGACCACCGGCACATTGCACACCGGATACCACAGCACATTGCCAAAGCCCCGCAGCCCGGTGAACTCGTCGCGAATGCCATCCCAGTCCGCATGCATCGCGACATCGGGTGGGGTGCCGATGCTCTCCAATCTTTTAGCACTCGGAGCGACGGACCCGCTGTAAAAGACGGTCAGCGTCTGCTCGCCGCCCGGTGCCAGCGGCGCCGCGAGCGTCACCAGCGCCTCATGCATCGCGCCGGTGTGGTCGGCGTCCGTGGCAACGGTATGGTGCGCAAAGCGCAGCGGCTTGCCACCCGCGTTGATTGCCTCCCACTGGAGCGACGAAGAAATCTGCAGCGGAATGGCATCGAGCGCAGCGGCGCTCTCGTTCTTCACCGTAACGATGACGCGCGCGTGCATCATTGCGTCCCTGGTCTCCAGCCTCACATCCAGCGCATATTTCGTGAACAGAATCGCGCGCCGCGCAGTATCGGGGACGTCGAACTTCGTCTCTGGCGTCGCCTGCGGCGCACTCTGCCCTTGGCTGTTTGCGACGACGCTGCCCTGTTGCGCAAAAGCCGAAGTAGCAAGCGGCGCCATGAACGCAAGTGAAAGGCAGGCAACCAAAAAAATGCGCGGCCGGAAAAAATGCATCAAGAACCCAGCCCCTTGCGCGGCTTCGCTGGCGCAGACTCCGGCGCGGAAACAGCACCTTTCTGTTGCGCCCGGCGCCGCTGCCGGAAGGCCTCATACAGCACTACCGCGCCCGCCGCGGAAACGTTCAGCGAAGCCACCTTCCCAGCCATCGGAATGCGCAGCAGGTGATCGCAGGTGCGCCGCACCAGGTCGTGCAGCCCCGCGCCTTCGCGGCCCAGCACCAGCAGGCACGGCGTGGTGAAGTCGTACTCCGTGTAATCCATCGTCCCGCGCTCGTCCAGGCCCACACACCAGATATTCGCCGCCTTCACCTGCTCCAGAGCGCGCACCAGGTTTACCACCCGAGCGATCCGCACATGCTCCGCCGCACCGGCAGACGCCTTCAGCGCGACCGCGCTCAAGGGGGCCGACCGGCGCTCCGTCAGCAGAACACCGGTTACGCCCGCGCCATCCGCTGATCGCAGCAGGGCGCCCAGGTTTTGCGGGTCTTCCACGCCATCCAGCGCCAGCAGCAGCGGCGGGGTCTTCGCCGCTGCATCCGAGCCCAGAAGATCTTCGATCTCCAGCATCGTCCGCTCGCGCACGAACGCCACCACGCCCTGATGACCGGGGTTGCGCGCCAACAGCGTCAACTGCTCACGGCTCTCACTGCGCACGCGCACGCGCCGGTCGCGGCAGGCCTCAAGGATCTTCTCCAGCCGCTGGTCCTGCCGCTCCCGCGCCACAACAACATGGTCAAATCGCCGGCTGCCGGAACGCAATGCCTCCTCCACCGGGTGCAGACCGTACAGTATCTCCATCAATTCTGAGTCTAACGTCCGCATCGCATCCCGATTCGGCACGATGCATCGTGCTACCCGCAGAAACCTGCCGGTTCACCCACCCTGATTCGCTAGACTTGAAATAGAGCTACTTTCAGCAGCAAACGGGTGGTGCTCCTGCTGAACAAAGACGGGGTGGCCCCCGATCGATCGAACGCCGACTGGATTGCAGCAGGCGCAGGTTCTGCTCAGTTCTTTACTTTGATTTGCTGTTCTCTAAGTCCCTTTGTTTGGACGTTTTTACGCGTAAGCCCTTTGGAATGACATTTTTAACCCTCGGAACACGGCTTAACTAGCTGCAACATAGAGACCTATCAACCACCCTCCCGCACCGGAGGGGGGAGGGTACCCCCTCCACAACGCCATACTCGAAGCGATGGAGCGATATCATGGATGGAATTCTGCGTTCCAAGCGGCCCGGGCCGAGTCCAAACGGAGGTCCTTTTGTGACCGAGGCAACGAAAGATCGCGTCCTGCCACCGCTTTCACTCGTCAAAGAAGGCGAGGGATCTGCCATGGCACAGGGATTCGCACTGCCGCTCGCTTCGCCTGCACAACAGCAGGAGAACCTGGCCATCGCCCGCGGCCTGAAGAATCGCGACGTCGAGCTGCTCGACAGCCTCATCCTGACGTATCAGCATCGCCTTTTCCGGTACCTGCTCTATCTCACTGGCAGCCGCGAGCTCTCCGAAGACCTCTTCCAGGAGACCTGGATGCGGGTGCTGCAGCGCGGCAGTCAATACCACGGAGCCGCGCGCTTCGATACCTGGCTCTTCACCATCGCGCGCAACCTGGTCATCGATGTGCGCCGCAAGCGCACCATGGCAAGCCTCGAAGAGATGTGCGATACAAGCGAAGACGAACGGCCCTTCGAGCCGGCGGCCAATGACCCCACCCCACTGGACACCTGCCTGATGCGCGAAAACAGCGAGCGCGTGGCCGAGGCTCTACTGACGCTCGACCCGCTCAGCCGCGAGGTTCTGGTGCTGCGCTTTCATGAGGAATTGTCGCTGGATGAGATCGCCAAAGTCACCCGCGCTCACCTCTCGACCGTGAAGTCGCGCCTGTATCGCGGGTTGGCCGCTCTGAAGCCCCGCATCGTGCAGACCAAGGCTGCCCACGGGGAGGGCCGCTGAATGCCGGACCGCCCCCGCGCTCCCCATCAGGAAATTCCCGAGGCCCTGCTGCAGGCAGTCGCCGGCCGTGACGCCAACGCGCAATTGCCTATGGTTGCCCGGACACGGCGCGCCATCCGCATTGCCAATGAGAGCCGGCGCGAGGAAGGTGAGCGCGGACGCCATCACATCGGCGTCACGCTCTTTGCGTTCGGCGCTATCTTCCTGGTGCTGACTCCGGCAATGTGGGGCAGCCTGGATGACCTTTTCGGCGGTGAGCATTTCGGGGATCTGCCCACGCAGGTCATGCTCCTTTGTACCTTCCTGATGCTGGCTGTGGTCGGCGCGCTTGCTGTGGTGTGGCGCAACCAGGGGAATCAGCGCGACTACCGGCAGGATCATTAAAATCTTTCTGCGGAATCACAACTCCCCGGGAAACTTTGAGACATCGCGCATTCGTCTCACGATTGAAGCGGATTAAGATTCATGGCCATGATCAACACCAATGGACGTTTCGAGCAGGCGCCGAAGCTCAGTTCTGAGCTGAAGCTGATCCCGCGCTGGTCTGTGGCGCTGGCGGCTCTCGCCTTCGTAGGCGTGCAGTACCTGTGGTGGGTCGTCATTCCCGCGTACCGTCACCATCCAGGCCCCCCAGTTGGTATCCGCTTCTACTTCGCACTGACATGGAGCGCTTTGGCCGCTCTCTACATGCTGATGATCGGCTACGTCAGCAAGGACGCGCCGCGCCGACACATGAGCGCGCAAATCTGGATGGTTGTGTGCTTCGTCATGCCTGCGGGTGTTGGATCGGTCCTCTACTTCCTGCTGCGCCAGCCCATCGTCTCCAGTTGCCCGGCATGCGGCACCGCCATCCAGAACGATTACCACTTCTGCCCCCAGTGCGCCTGCCAGGTCTCCGCCGCCTGCGGCAACTGCTATCGCAGCGCCCGGCCCACGGATCTTTTTTGTGTCCATTGCGGCCACGACCTCGCCTCCGATAGCATGCCCGAGCGCGTCCGCACTTCCCTCTCCTGACGACGCATCTGTCTTCGTCGCGTTGACCCCGCTCTCCGCAGGTTCCTATACTCGTGTTGGCAGATGACCATCAAGGCCCTCATCGTCGATGACGAACAGCTCGCCCGCGATGAGCTCCAGTATCTGCTCGGTTCCATCGAAGACGTAGAAGTCGTGGCCCAGGGCAAGAATGGTATCGAAGCTATTGCCCTGGTGCCCCGGCTCTCGCCGGATGTGGTCTTCCTCGACGTGCAGATGCCTGGCCTCGACGGGTTCGCGGTGCTCCGCAAGCTGCTGGAGAAGGCCGGCCCGGAGACCCTGCCGCAGATCATCTTTGCCACCGCCTTCGATAAATACGCGGTACGCGCCTTCGAGGTGAATGCGGTCGACTACCTGCTGAAGCCCTTCGACCGCGTCCGCCTGGAGCAAGCGCTCGAACGGGTGCGGGCACGACTGCAGAACCCGGTACAGAGCGGCCAAGAGCAAGCGGCGTCGGGACCTGGTACGCCGGCGCTCTCCCGCGAGCAGGTTGATTCCCTGATCCGGCTGATCGAGCAGCAGAGCGGCGGGACGCTGAGCAATGGCCGCAGCAGCAGCAAGATTGTTGTCCAAGCGGGCACCCGGATGCTGCTGGTGGACCAGAAGGAGCTATGCTTCGCGGCAATCGATGAAGGCGTCATCTCGGTCTCCACGCCCACCATCGAGGGGCAGTCGAAGTGCCGCACGCTGGAGGAGTTGCTCGAGCTGCTCGATCCGCAAACCTTCTGGCGCGCGCATCGCTCCTATGTGGTCAACATCAACCACATCAAGGAAGTGGTGCCCTGGTTCAAGTCCAGCTATCAATTGCGCATGAACGACCGCAAGAATACGGAGATCCCGGTGAGCCGCGCGCAGACGCGCCGGCTGCGTGAGCTCTTCAAGCTATAGTGCCTGCGGTGATTTCAGTCGTACCGTTCAAAGATGATCTGCTTCTTGTCCCACCCGAGGCCGGTGAGCCGCTCCCGGTTCGCGGAGACCATCTCGTTCAGCCCGCAGATGTAGGCGTGGATGTTGAAGCCGGGTGTGCCCTCGGCCGCGGTCGGCATGTCCTGAGAACGCGACGCTCGGTGTTCCGTTGCGATTTTCGCGACGTGTTCCTGCACGTAACCGCGTTCGCCCGTCCAATCCGCTTCCGGGCGGCTGAGCGTCGTGATGTATTCGAAATCCGCATGCTCGGCGGCCTTGCGCTCGAAGAACTCCTGGTAATAGAGCTCGGTGGGATAACGCGTGCCGTAGACCAGCCAGATCTTTCTTCCGCCGCTCAGTGATGAGCCATTGTCTGGAAAGAGATGCTCGATGAAGCCGCGCATCGGCGCAATGCCCGTCCCGGTGGCGATGAAGATGGCGTCGGTCAGCGGCTGACGCAACGTGAACAGGCCGTGCGGGCCATGGAAGCCAACGGTTTGGTCGAGTTCCATGTCGGCCAGCAAATTTGAAAAAAATCCGCCTTCAACGCGGTTGACACAGAGGTCAAAGGCATTTGCGCGAGGAGCAGAGGCGATCGAGTAAGCTCGTGTCTGCAACTTGCTCCGGTTATCTTCTTTGACCAGCGAGACGAACTGACCCGGCTTGAATGCGAATTGGTCCAGCCCCTCTACTGCAAATTCCAGGTGAAAGCACTGCGCCGAGTCAGAGATACAGGTCTTTTGCGTAAGTCGTGCTGTGTGGAGCTCACGTGCCATAGTTGAATTTTATCGTCCTATTCGACTGTTACGGATTTCGCCAGGTTGCGCGGCTGGTCCACGTCGCAACCGCGGCGCACCGCGATGTAGTAAGCCAGCAGTTGCAGCGGCACCACCTCGAGCATCGGCAGCAGCAGCTCCTGTGCGGCGGGAATGAACAGAACGTGCTCGACGAGCTGCCCGATATGAGTGTCGCCCTCAGTGGCGATCGCAATCACCCTCCCGGCACGCGCCGTCACCTCCTGGATGTTGGAGAGGGTCTTCTCATAGCGCAGCACAGAGTCCGGATTGGCATCGTCTTTCGTGGCCAACACCACCACCGGCAATGTCCCGTCGATCAGCGCGTTCGGCCCATGCTTCATCTCGCCGGCCGGATAGCCTTCGGCATGGATGTACGAGATCTCCTTGAGCTTGAGCGCGCCCTCAAGCGCAATGGGAAAGTGGATACCGCGACCGAGATAGAGAAAGTCGCGCGCCGTGGAATATGGCAGGGCAAGCTGTTCGCACTCGCCGGCTCGCGTTCGCAGAATGTCTTCTACCTTCCCGGGTACGCGGCTAAGCGCATCTACCAATGCCCTGCTGTCATTTTCGGAGAGTGTGCCACGCTTCTGCCCGAGGTGCATGGCAAAGAGAAAGAGCGCGGTCAACTGCGCGGTGAAGGCTTTCGTGGAAGCGACACCAATCTCCGGGCCGGCATGCGTGTAGATAGTCCCGTGCGCCTCGCGTGCGACGGCAGCTCCCACCACATTGCAGATGGCGATCGTCTTCGCGCCCTTGGCGATCATCTCGCGCTGTGCGGCAAGCGTGTCCGCAGTCTCGCCGGATTGCGTTATCAGCAGCCCAATGGCGCCCGGGTCCGCAATAGGATCGCGATAGCGGTATTCGCTTGCATAGTCGACGTCAACCGGCACCCGGGCCAGCCGCTCGATCATGTATTTGCCGGCCAGCGCCGCGTGCCAACTGGTGCCGCAGGCCGCGATACTGATACCCGATGCCGCGCGAAACTCGTCATCCGCAATCTTCATCTCGCTCAAGTACACGATGCCGGTGTCCAGCGAGATGCGGCCCAGCGTGGTTTCGCGAATGGAGCGCGGCTGCTCAAATATCTCCTTGAGCATGAAGTGTTTGTAGCCGCCCTTTTCGGCCTGGATGGGATCCCACAACACGTGGGTCACGTCGCGTTGGATGTGCTCGCCGTGGAAGTCGGTCAGCGTAACCCCAGAAGGCGTAAGGATGGCCATGTCGCCGTCGGCGAGAAAGTAGATATCGCGCGTGTGATGCAAGATTCCCGGCACGTCCGAGGCAACGAAGTATTCGGCTTCGCCCAACCCCACGACGGCGGGCGGTCCGTTGCGCGCGACGACGATTTTATCCGGCTCGTCGCCAGAGATCACGCTCACGGCGAAGGCACCCGTGAGGCGCCGCACGGCGCGGCGCACTCCGTCTTCGAGCGAGAGGGTCTTGCCCGAGCCGGCTGCCGAGCGGATCTCCTGCTCGATCAGGTGCGCGATGATCTCCGTGTCCGTCTCGGTAACGAACTTGTGTCCCTCAGCCATCAACTCTTTCTTGAGAGTGAGGTAGTTCTCAACGATTCCGTTGTGCACCACCACGATGCGGCCTGTGCAGTCGCGGTGGGGATGCGCGTTCTCTTCTGTGGGGCGGCCGTGCGTGGCCCAGCGCGTGTGGCCAATTCCGTAGGAGCCGTGCATGGGCTGCTGGCGGATGACTTCTTCGAGATTGCGCAGCTTGCCCGGGGCGCGGCGCAACTCCAGGCCAGTGTCCCCGCCTGCCACGGCAATGCCTGCCGAGTCGTACCCGCGGTATTCGAGGCGCCGCAGTCCGTCAAGGATCACTTGGACCACATCTCGCTTGCTGCCTACGTAGCCGATGATTCCGCACATGCGGCCATTGTACGGGCGACTGCGTTGCCATTTCGTTCGGAGCGCGCGACGCTTATTCTTCCAGGCGGAAGCTGTACTCTTCGATCACAGGGTTTGTCAGTACGTCACGCGCAATGCGGTCCACTTCCTTCTGCGCCGCATCGCGGCTTGTGCCATCGGCGAGTGTCAGCAGGAAATACTTGCCTTGGCGGACATCGGCGACGCTGCCAAATTGCAGTTTTTTCAGAGCCCCCTGAATGGTCTGGCCCTGGGGATCGAGCACCGTGCGCTTCAGTGTGACGTAGACATGTGCCTTCATCGTGCCTGATTATAAGGCTTTGGCCGTAGTCCTTATGCGGCCGGAGAGTATGGGGATGATCAATTATCTGGAACTGCCCATCGGCGACCGCTGTCCTGAAGTGATCGAAGCCGTCATCGAGATTCCTTTCGAGGGCATTAACAAATACGAATACGACAAGAAGCTGCACGTCTTCCGCCTGGACCGCAATCTGTATTCGCCAGTGCACTATCCCGGCGACTATGGCTTTATTCCTTCCACGCTCAGCGAAGATGGAGATCCGCTGGACGTGCTGGTGCTGGTAGACGCGCCGAGCTTTTCCGGTTGCGTGATGCAGGTACGGCCTATCGGTGTGTTGGAGATGCTGGATCAGGGCATACCCGACGAGAAGATCCTTGCTGTGGGAAAGAACAATCCCCGCTACACCGACGTGTGGAATTACTCCGAGATTTATCCGCACATCCTGAAAGAGATCACGCACTTCTTCTCCATTTACAAAGATCTGGAAGGTAAGCGCGTGGAGATCAAGGGCTGGAAAGACGCCGAGGCAGGTCGGCGCGCCGTAACAGACTCCGCGAAACGCTTCAGCGGCAACCGTGAGAAAAAGAGCGAAGTCATTGTTTAGCCGACAGGGGGATTAGCCGGCCGTCTCGCCTGTTTCGCGGGCATTCGCGAAGCCAGCCTGTCGATTTCGTGACCACGGCGCCTGTATTGCGTATGCGAGCGGGCCCAAGAGTGCAATGGCAGACGCAAGGCCGAGCGCCGGCACGTCGGCTATCTTCTCACCGCGGGCCGTGAGCAACGCAATTCCGATCAAGGCGGTTGGCGGGATTCCCAGCAGCACGCAGGTCGTCGTTCCACCTGGGATGCGGAAGGGCCGGACCAGTTGCGGCTCGCGCGAGCGCAGCACCCCAAGCGCGACGAACTCCAGAATCAGGCTGCCACCGTAGAGTACAAGATCGATCGAGATCAGCCGCTCGAACGTAAGGTTCACGGCAAGCGCCCACCCTGCGGCACACAGCATGATGGCTACCCACGGCGCGCCGGCTCGATTGTGGCGAGCAACCACACGCGGCAGGAAGCCATCCTGCGCCAGCGCCACCGGCAACCGCGTGTAGGAGAGCATGAGTGCATTGCACATGCCGAAGCCATTGATCATGCCGCCCGCAACGATGGCGAGGCCGAGCCACGGGCCAACCAGCAGTCGCGCGGCGTCAGCCCAGGAGCCGGTGGAGAAGGTCTCCGGTGACAGCCCAGCTATACGCGCTGCCAGCGTCGGAACTACATAGCAGATGGCCACTAGCACCGTGGCGCCGATCATGGCGCGTGGATAATTACGCTGCGGCTGCTCCACCTCGGCAGCGACCGTGGATGCGTTGTCCCAACCCATGTAGTTCCACAGCGCGACGAGGAAGGCAGTGGCGAGATCCAGGCGGAGCCGGGCCGGCGACGGAGCTGGGGATATTCCATGCCGCACACCTGAAACGACCAGCACTGCAAACGGAGCCAGCAGAAGGCACATCAGCCACACCGAGCCCGATCCCACGCTGGCGGCGCCGAGCAGGTTCCAGAGCAGACATGCCGTCAGCACCGCAAGCGACCACCACACCGCGCGATGTCCTGCAGTGAGCGATGGCGAGAGGCGACCGAGGTAGAGCGTAAAAAGCGTCGGATAAATGGCCATGTCAAAGATGCTGGCTGCGAGGGAGAGCCACGCTTCCTGAAAGCCCCAGAACGGACCCAGGGCGCGGCGTACCCAAACATAGAAGCCGCCCTCAGCCGGCAATGCGCTGGCAAGCTCGCCGATCATCAGTGCTGTGGGAAGGCTCCACAACACAGGCAGAGATAGCAGCAGCGCAAACGCCCAGGTGTAGCCCGCGCCGCCGATGATGTCCTCGATACCGTAAGGGCCGCCGGAGACCATGAAAAATGTCGCCGCCACGAGCGGCAGTAGACGCATCCTGCGGACTCGAGTTGCTCTGCGACCGTGCCTCGGAGGCTCCTGGGGCATGGGGTCTACTGTATATGGATCGTCGTCACGGAGCGGGGCTCTGCCTGTCCGGTGAGCTATAATCTCGCGTAGCGTACCCGTCAGAACCGGAGAGATGGCCGAGAGGCTGAAGGCGGCGGTTTGCTAAACCGTTATAGGGTCAAAAGCTCTATCGAGGGTTCGAATCCCTCTCTCTCCGCCAGCGTAAGATTTTGAAGGACTTACACTCAGATGCTCTTAAGCTCCTACAGCATCCAGTCCCGCATCA
>JAUTWX010000179.1 GCA_030838385.1 Acidobacteriaceae bacterium | reverse complement strand
CTGATCGCACGCATTCTTCTGGGGCTGGTCTTTGTCTTCTTCGGCCTGAACGCATTTTTCAACTTCCTGCATGCCCCCATGCCCACAGGTCTGGCCGGACAGTTCACGGGCGCCTTGTTTGCCTCGCATTTCTATGTGGTTCCCTTTGGGTTCCAGATCCTGGGCGGCCTGCTGATGCTCGTCGGGCGCTATGTATCGCTCGGGCTGGTGATCCTCGCGCCGATTCTCGTCAACATCCTCACCTTCCACCTCACTATGGCGCCTGGCATCCTGCCGGGGCTCGTCTGCACGCTGCTGTGGTTCGTCGTCTTCGCCGCCCACCGCGAGTCCTTCCGCGGCATTCTCAGCGCGAACGGCTGATCTACTCTGTAACGAAGGCCCGCGAAACCTACCATTTTCGCCGGCCTTTGCCTCATGTGCCATCGCGCGCGTCAGGTAGACCAGCTCTGCAGCCGCATCGGTATACTCAACTTCTTATGCGCGTCTTCGTAATTCTTCCGGCCGCGGGGCTGGGCACCCGCATGGCGCCGGGACAGGTCACACCCAACGCGGCCAAGCAGTTCCAGTCGCTCGCCGGGATCCCCATCCTGGTCCACAGCCTGCGTGCCTTTGCCGCCGTGCCGCAGGTCAGCGCCATCGTAGTCGCGGTCCGCGCCACCGAGATCGAGCGCGTCCAGGCCATCGTTGCCGAGCATCAGCTTGCCGGCCGCGTCACCGTGGTGGAGGGCGGAGACAGCCGCCAGGAGTCCGTCGGACGCGCGCTTGCAGCGATGCAGGCGGAGGATGACGACATCGTGCTGGTGCACGACGCCGTCCGCCCATTGATCGACTCCGCCACCATCGCGCGCACCATCGAAGCTGTCACCGAGTACGGCGCCGCCATCGTCGGCCTGCCTGCCATCGATACCATCAAGCAGGTGGAGCGCACCGCACACGGCGCCATCATCCGCACTACCATTCCGCGTGAGTACGTGGTGCAGGCGCAGACGCCGCAGGGCTTCCGCTGGTCGATCCTCAAGCACGCTTTTGCCGAGGCCGAAGCGGATGGCTTCGCCGGCACCGACGAGGCCAGCCTGGTGGAGCGTGCCGGCACGCAGGTTGCCGTCGTCCCCGGCTCACCCGCAAACCTCAAGATCACGCAACCCGGCGATCTCGAGCTCGCTGAGTTCTACCTCGCTCGCCGCCATACGGCATAACGCAACAAGGGTGCCCATGGCGCGCCGGAAAGAGAGGCCTTCATGAATATTCGCATCGGTCACGGCTGGGACTCCCATGCCTTCCAGGCCGGCGTCCCGCTGCGCATCGGCGGCATTGCCATCGAGCACCCGGAGGGATTGGCAGGTCACAGCGACGGTGACGTATTGCTGCACGCGCTCACCGATGCGCTGCTCGGCGCCGTCGCCGCAGGCGACATCGGCACCTTCTTCCCGCCCGGCGACCCGCGGTGGAAGAACGCCGATTCCACGGTCTTCCTCAACCTGGCGCTCGAAGAGATTCAGCACGCAGGCTACCGCATCGTGAATCTGGACGCGACCCTGGTGCTGGCCAAGCCGAAGATATCGCCCATCGCCGGCGAGATCCGCGAGCGGCTCGCCGACCTGCTGAGCCTCGACACCAAGGCGATTTCCATCAAAGCCAAGACGCCCGAAGGCCTAGGCCTGGATCACGTGGCGCAGGCGCATGCGAGCGTGCTGCTGGAAAAGGTAGAGGACCCGGAAGAGATCAAGTCGATGAGCGCGGTCATCGAAAACCAGCGCCACCTGGAAGACGTGGTGCGAAACCTGCTCGCCGAGGTGCATGGCACGACGCCACAGCGGCAGACGGTGAAGGTCAAGGTCTTCGACACGGAAGACATCACCTAACGCAAGAGCCCGCAGACCTTAGTGTTGCGGCGCTGAAGCGTCATAGATGATGCGGCCGTCGAAGATGGTGAGATCGACGTGCGTGTTCTCTATCTGCACCGGATCGATGCGAAAGATGTCCTGGGAAAGCACGGCCAGATCGGCGAGTTTGCCGGGCTCCAATGACCCTCTGGTCTTCTCGTCGAACTGCGCAAAAGCCGAGCCGACCGTGTAAGCGTGGACTGCCTGGGCCACAGAAATCTTCTGCTCGGGTATCCAGCCGTTGGGGTTGCGATTGTCCAGAGTTCTGCGCGTGACCGCAGCGTAGATGCCCATGAGCGGCTCCAGTGGAGCGACCGGCCAGTCGGAGCCGAACGCGAGTATGGCCCCGGCGTCGAGCAGCGAGCGAAAATCGTACGCGAAGTGGATACGGTCGGCACCCAGGCGCTTCTGCGCCCAGCGGCCATCGTCGATAGCATGGTAGGGCTGCATGGACGCGATCACATGCAGTTGCGCAAAGCGAGGAATGTCCGCAGTAGTCAGGTGCTGCGCGTGCTCAATACGCAAGCGGCGGTCACTTGGCCCATTTTCCAGTTCGACGCGCTGGTAGAAGTCAAGGATGGTGCGGTTGGCGCGGTCGCCTATGGCATGGATGATGATCTGCAGGCCAGCCTGGTCCGCGCCTTTGATATCGGCATACATCTGAGTGGGGTTTGCAGCTCATCGCTGGCGAGGCCGCTGGTAGCGGGCGCATCGTCATAGGGTGCGAAGAGCCACGCGGTGGATGCGCCGAGGCCGCCGTCGGCAAAGGTCTTCAGCCCGCCGATCTGGATCAGTCCGTCGCTGAAACCTGTCTGAACCCCGCTTCCCGCGAGATACTTCCAATCCAGCAGGCGCAGGTTCTCGGAAATGCGGATGGCAAGCCGGCCCTCGCGCTCCAGCGCTTGCATGGCGCGGAGCCGATCAGGGCCGCCGGTGTCATTCGTGTTGTCGGCCATATCCTGCACACTCGTCACACCGTTGCGTGCAGCTTCACGCTGTGCAGCAACGATGGCGGTCTCGGTCTCTTGAAGCGAGAGTGGCGGAATGACACGGTTGATGAGCGTCATCGCCGCATCCTTGAACATGCCGGTGGGGTTGCCGTCGGCATCGCGGACAATCACACCTCCAGGAACATCCGGCGTGTTGCGATCGACACGAGCGAGTTTCATGGCAAGCGCGTTGGCCAGCCCCATGTGACCATCCAGGCGCTCCACGAAGACAGGATTGTGTTGCGTGACCTCGTCGCTCAGTTGGTGGGTGGGCAGCACCGCCGGCGTCCAGCGCTCATGGTCCCATGCGCCAACGACGATCCAGGCGCCATCGGACTGCGTTCGGGCAAAGCTGGCGATACGCTGGCGGAACTCGGTTTGCGATGCAGCATCGCGAAGTTGCACGCCGGCCAGCAACTGGCCTCCGATGACAAAGTGGACATGCGCATCGTTGAAGCCAGGCACGAACGCGGCGTCCATGAAGCTCGATCACGTGCGTGGAAGGACCGGCGAGGTGAAGCACCTCGGCCGATGTGCCCGCCATAAGGATGTGATTGCCGTCGATGGCGATGGCTTCGGCCTCGGGCTGCGCCAGATTCTCGGTCCAGACGTGTCCATGCACCAGCACCAGGCTGGCGTAGACCTGAGCATCCACAGTTGCGGCACAGAGAAGAACGGTCGAGCAAAGAATGAGTCGCTGCAACATTGAGGCATACCTGCCGGCAAAAGGAATCGATTGGCGAAGCTGGAGGGGAAAGTCAGTATAGGTGAAAATTGGTGAACTGCCGTGGCTAAATCGGCGTCGCAGACTCGCCGACCGGCTTCTCCGTCGGCAGCTTCTCCGCTACCCTAAGCCATGCGCGCGCTGCTCCTGGCTCTTCTCGCCCTGCTGACTCCCGCTCTCTTTGCTCAATCCAATGACTGGGCCACGCCCGCCGAGCAATCCAACTACCGCACCACGCCTGACTATGCCGCCACGATGGCCTATTTGCGCCGCGTCGCGGCAGCGAAACCGCAGCAGGTGCGCATCGAGCCGTTCGGCAAGAGCGGCGAAGGCCGCGAGCTCGACATCGTGATCGCGTCGAAGGACGGCGTCTTCGATCCCGACAAGCTGCACGCAGCGAAGCGACCCATCGTACTGGTGCAGAATGCCATTCACGCCGGGGAGATGGACGGCAAGGATAGCTGCCTCGCGTTGCTGCGCGACATGGTCATTACCGGCAAGGAGGCGGCGCTGCTCGATCGTGCGGTCTTCGTTTTCATTCCGATGTATAACGCCGATGGACACGAGCGCCGCTCGCCCTACAACCGCATTAACCAAAACGGCCCCGAGGAGATGGGCTGGCGGGGCAACGGCACCAACATCAACCTGAACCGCGATTACATGAAAGCCGATGCGCCGGAGACGCACGCCTTCATTGTGATGTTCCACCGCTGGCTGCCCGACTTCTTCGTCGACGATCACGTGACCGACGGCGCGGACTTCCAATACGACGTCACCTTCACCATCGAGCACCTTCCGAACCTCAACGCCGACAGCGGACACTGGCTCGACGAGAGCGTCATCCCCGATCTCGAGCACCAGGTGGACGCGACCGGCCACCTCGCCTCGCCCACCTACATCTCGCTGGTCGATGACTCCGATCCCTCCAAGGGGCTCGGCTTCGATTCCTATGTCCCGCGCTTTTCCACGGGCTATATGAACCTGGAAAACCGGCCCAGCATGCTGGTCGAGATGCACATGCTGAAGGATTACAAGACGCGCGTCACCGGCAACTACGAGCTGCTGCGCGCACTCTGCAAAGTAGTGAACCGCGATGCCGACAAGCTGATCGCGCTGAATGAGGCGGCCGACCGTGAGGCGGAAAAGCTGGGTGCGCATCCGCTGGGCAATGTCGGTTATCCTCTCGCGCTCGGCTGGTCGGGTGAGACGACACCATTTCTATTTCGCGGTTACAAATACACACGCGATCTCAGCGCCATCTCCGGCACCGTGTGGGTGCAATACTCGCACGAGCCGTGGAACGCGACGCTCCCCATGCAGACCGGCGCCAAGGTTACCGTGTCTGCCGTGCCGCCCGCCGCTTACATCATCCCGCCGCAGTGGACCCACGTCATCGACGTGCTCGCTGCACACCAGGTCGTGATGCGCCGCACCACAGCATCATGGACCGCGCCGGTCGAGACATACCGCTGCCACGATGGCAACTGGCAACAGCCGCCCTTTGAAGGGCATCACCCCATGTTCGCCGGCGAAGGCAGCAAGGGGCATCCGGGCGAGCCGCCGCAGTGCACACTCGTCACCGAGACGATGACGTTTCCCGCAAACTCCGCTGTCGTCGAACTGAACCAGCGGCTCTCGCACGTGGCGATGGCATGGCTGGAGCCGATGGCACCCGACTCCGCGATGGCCTGGAACGCCTTCGACCCCATCTTCGAGCAGCGCGAATATGGTGAGCCGTACGTACTGGAAAAGCTGGCGCGCGAGATGATGGCCAGGGATGCGAAGCTCAAGACAGAGTTCGAGCAGCGCGTCGAGAACGATCCGAAGTTCGCCGCAAACCCGTACGCGCGGCTGGCGTTTTTTTACGACCACTCGCCGTGGATGGACCCGAAGCTCGGCCTGTATCCTGTGGGCCGGCTGACCAAGCTGGACGGCGTACCTCTGCGCTGAATTTCAACAGCTCAGAATCGCGACTTCATAGGCCAGTATCTGGCGATCGCCACTGACCAGCACCAGGTTTCTCCCCATCGCTTGAGCAATCAGCATCCGGTCGAATGGGTCGCGATGATGCAGCGGAAGTGTGCGCACCATTTCAGCATCGCGAGCCGTCACGGGAAGTTCCGTTAGTCCGTATCGTTCCAGTATGCCCGGAAGCGGGCCATTCATCTGCAGCTTTCCCAGATTCTGCTTGATGGCAATCTCCCACAAGGACGCCACGCTGCAATACACATCATGCTTCGGATTGCGTAGCAATCCGAGAATGTGCTCTGAGAGGCGCTCCGGCTTTTGATCCAACCAGATCAGTATGTGCGTGTCGATGAGAAACGCCGGGGTAAATGCCGGCGTCACCGCTCTGGCTCAATTGGGCCGTAGAAGTCCTCGATGATGTCTTCTGGAAGGGGCGCGTCGAAATCCGGTGCGATGTAGGTGATCTGAAGCGCGTTCTGCCCGAACTTGCGCGGCGCTGATGCTTTTGGCTCAAGCGGCACCAGCTTCGCCATCGGCTTGCCTGCCTTGGCGATCACGATCTCCTCACCCTGCGCGGCTTTCTCGACCAGCGCCGAGAGATGTGTCTTCGCTTCATAAATATTGATCGTGTTCGCCATGCATGAAGATAGCCCACTTCGTTCGTTTGGTCAAGTTGGTCAAACACTGTTGAGTACCAAAGATTTCCGGCCAATATCGCAATTTGCGATATTATTATCGCGGATTGCAATATGAAACTCGGCGAGAAAATTCGCTATCTCCGTGAAGTCGAAGGCTCCCTCCGCGGCCTCGACCGCGCCATGACCCAGCAAGAACTGGTGCGCGCCATTCGCCAGGAGACGGATACCGCAGTCAGCCAGTCCTACCTCTCGCAGATCGAGAGTGGCGCCCGCCCGCACCTGACCAACACCACGCGGCTGTTGCTGGCGCGCTTCTTCAAGGTGCACCCCGGCTACCTGGTCGACGACCCGGAGGGCTATCACGCTGAATTGTTATCCGAGGCCCGCATGCACTCGCGCGCGGATGAGGACAAGCTTGACCTGTGGCTGATCTCTGGCGCGGAGCGCTTTCGCCGCGATCCGGAGCTGCGCCGCGCGCTGCTCGCCGCCGCCCAGCACGACGACACGCGCCGTTGCCTGCTGCTGCTGGCCGCCATCCTCGAAACGCCCTCGCTCGCCGACCGGCTGCTCGAGGTGTTGCGACCGGAACTCGCTCCGCGGCGCATGCGTGCAGCGGAGACAAACGGCACTGACCAGCGCAACACTGCGCGCAACGGTGATCGCAACACGCGCGAAGGCAGCCGCCATAGGAAAGAGAGGGAGATGACCTGATGCACACATTTCTACTCAGTGCGGAAAACTGGTATCTCATCTGCTTCGGCGTCGGCCTGGTGCTGAGCGTGCTCGCGTTTGTGGGCGGCTTCGGCCATCTGCAATTCGGGCATCTTCACCTGAACCAATTCCACCTGAGCCACGGGCACGCCGGCCATCTGCACGTGCACGCACCGCCCGGCGGACATGACACCAGCCTCTCGCCGCTCAACGGCTTCACCCTGCTCGCCTTCCTCTGCTGGTTCGGCGGAGCGGGCTATCTGCTGTGCCGTTTCAGCTCGCTCTGGGGAATGGGCGTGTTTGCGCTCGCAGTACTCAGCGGACTCGCCGGCGCGGGCATCATCTTCTGGTTCCTGGCGCGTGTGCTGCTTCCCCGCGAGCGTGTCCTCCTCGCGGAGGATACCGAGATGACCGGCGTGCTCGCGCG
>JAUTWX010000173.1 GCA_030838385.1 Acidobacteriaceae bacterium | reverse complement strand
TTCGCTTTTGCAAATGATCGACACCAATGTAGTGCGCCAGGCCCGCTTCAAGCGCTGGCTGCGGGATTATCGGCATCCTTGCAGCTACTTCACGGTCTCTACCGACAAGGCTGCGAACCCGACCAGTGTCATGGGAGCGAGCAAGCGGTTGATGGAGGATGTGACCTTCGCACTGCACATTGGCGAGAACCATCCCAATACCTCTACTCGCTTCGCCAACGTCGCCTTCTCCAACGGCAGCCTCTTGGCTGCTTTCCTGCAGCGATTGACACGCCGCCAGCCGCTCGCCGCGCCGCGCGGCACGTCTCGCTATTTCGTGACACAGGAAGAGGCGGCCGAGATTTGTCTGCTCGCGGCACTGGCGATCCCTGACGGCATGCTCCTGATCCCACGGCTGGACCCGCGCAGCCAATCGCATGAACTGAGTACGATCGCGGAGCGGGTGTTGCACGTTCATGGTCTGCGCGCGGTGCCCTATGACGACGAAATCGCCGCACGGCACGACGTTGAGCACCTGGCCCGGCAAGGCGCGTGGCCGTTGCTGCTGACCCCACTCGATACCAGTGGGGAGAAGCGATACGAGGAATTCGTCGGGCGATCCGAGACCACCGAGGAACTTGGCTTCGCCGCCCTGCTTGGCATACGCCATCAGCCTGGCAGCGCGGACCTGGGCCCTGTGCTGGAGGAACTAGAGCGCATGGTGACCGACCCGGCGGTTTCGCTGCGGAAGCAGGACGTGGTGGCGCTGATCGCCCGCGCGGTGCCGCATTTCCAGCATGTCGAGACCGGCCGCAACCTGGACCAGCGCCTATGAATCGACCGCAAAATGCAGCCTCTGCGGAAATCGAGCAGCCGGCAGGGTCGGCAGGCGTGTCCTCGCAGCCGCGGTCCTGCCTGGCCTGCGGCGGCACATACGGCCCCAGCCCCATTTCGGGCCTGCTGCGTTGCCGCACCTGTGGGTTCACCAGCGCGGACGTCAGACTCGGCGACGAGCAGTTGGCCGCGCTCTATGGGCGTGATTATTTTCATGGTCAGGAGTACCACGACTATCGGGCCGAGGAAGCCAGTCTGCGAGCGAATTTCGCGCGGCGAATCTTCGCCCTGCGCCAGCATGTCCCGAACCTGGAAGAAGCCAGCGTGTTCGAGATCGGCTGCGCATATGGCTTCTTTCTGGATGAGATGAAGGACGTCGCCCGCCAGGCTGCCGGGATCGATATTTCCCGCGATGCCGTCCGCCACGCTGTCGAGCAACTGGGGGTGGACGCCACTTGTGGCGACTACCTGCTGACGGAAATCGATCGGTGCCCTGACCTAATAGTGATGTGGGACACCATTGAACACTTGGCGCGCCCCGATCTGTTCCTGGCCGCGGCGGCGCGGGACCTGCGACCGGGTGGACATATCGCCATCACCACCGGCGATATTGGCAGTCCGGTCGCCCGCTTCCGCGGCCGCCGCTGGCGGATGATCCACCCGCCGACGCATCTGCACTACTTCTCGGCCGATACGCTCCGGCTGATGTTGGACCGGGCCGGGTTCGAGGTGGTGCATCTCAGCCATCCGGGAGTGACCCGCAATCTGCAATCTGCGCTCTACATCATCCTGGCTCTCAAGGTCGGGGCGCCGGTGTTGTTCGACGTCGTGCGCCGTCTACGGGTCTTCGATTTCTCGGTAACGGTCAATCTGTTCGACATCATGTTCGTCATCGCACGCCGGGGTGGGTAGAACCGCGGTGCGGCATGCGGTCCCGCCGCACGGCACCGAGCGATAACGCCCGTAATTGTAGAGTGCCACACAACGCCCGGGTCGGCTGTAGGCATGATCTTCGGGATAATGTGAAAGGTGTTCGGGTGACTGACACGAGACTTCTTGAGAGAAACCGCACCATCAGTCCCGGATACCTTTCGAGCGATGCCCAAGTCGCCCTGGTCGTACTTTGCTCCTACATGCTTTTCTATATCATGTTCTTTCTCCCCAGCCTCATGAATAACGACCTTTTGGCTCCGGGTGACGGGTTCATATTTTACTACCCGGTCGTGGAGAAGCCATTCTCCTTGTGGAGCAATCTGATATTGAGCGGCTATCCGACCTTCGCCGATAGCCAGTTCCTTACCTGGTATCCGCTGAAATTGGTCGGTCTCCATTTCAATGGCGTGGTGATTTCCGCCTACGTGATGGCGAGCTTCTTCGTGTACGGCCTTTGCAGCCGGATCACCGGCTCCCACCTGGCCGGCGCATTGGGCGGATTTGTCTATGGCATGTGCGGTTTCATGGCCGCCCACATGGGGCATCTGACCATTATCCATGCCGCAGCCTGGATCCCTTTGGTTCTCTGGAGTCTCGAGCACGTCACGACGCGGCTCACCGCAGGCTGGTGGCTGATCGGCGCCGGAGCGGTCGCCGGTTCGTTCCTCGCCGGACACCCGCAGATCTTTGTATACGGCATGCTATTAGCTGGCGCGTTTGCCGCCTTCCGGGTGGGTGGCGCGATTCGCGAGAACCGCCTGATGGCGTTGCGCATCGGCGCAGCCTGCCTAGGTATGGTCGCGATGGGGCTCGCTCTTGCGGCGATCCAGATCCTGCCGCTTATTGAAATCAGTTCGT
>JAUTWX010000166.1 GCA_030838385.1 Acidobacteriaceae bacterium | reverse complement strand
GGCAGGGTTGGTGGCACTCGCTGCGGTCGGCAAAGGCACTCCCAGCTGGAATGTGCCGGCGCCATTTCCCGGGCCGCCGATTCCTGGAATTGGAGTCGGACAGTTGCCGTTGTTGCAGTTGAAGGCGGAAACGAAGGGCTGGTTCTTCAGCGATGAGTTCGAGGTGTAGTTCATCGGGAAATAGGAGATGCCGAAGCCCCCGCGCAGCACGGTTCCGGGTGTCACGGTATAGGCAAAGCCGATGCGTGGAGCGACGTTGGTCCAGGTGGGATTGAGCCCGGCGTACTGGTTCACGCCATTCTGGTTGGCAACGAGGATCGATGCGGTGGCGGGATCGAAGTTGGAGATTGCGTTCTTCACCTCCGTGAAGGGCGTAAAGACGTCGTAGCGGACGCCCAGGTTCAGTGTCAGGGTGGGCGTGGCATGCCAGTCATCCTGCAGGTATGCGCTGGGCTCCCACAGACGATAGTGGGGCGGCACCAGACTGTTGGAGCGCTGCACGCTGAAGTAGTTCCCCTGCAGGAGTGCCGCGAGAGCCGTCAGATTGCTGCCGAGTGGGTCGAACGGCACAGTGTCAAGTGAGTGGAATGCCCAGCTGCCCATGCCGTAGTTGTTCTGGAAGTTCAGCGCCTGGCGGCGAATCAGGGTAGCGCCGATTTTAAGGTTATGAGCTCCCCGGTTGATGGTGACAGCGCCCTGATACTGGAAGGTGTTATCGACGTCTTTAATCGGAATGAAGTCGCCATCGCCGAGATCCGCGAGATTCTGAATGGAGGCCGGCGCAAGGCCAGAGGTGTTCTGGTCGAGGTTCACGTTGGGCTGACCGAACGCTGTATTCACTGCCAGTCCATAGTTCAGCGGGAATGACTGATTATTAATGCGGGTATATCCGAAGCCGAGAGCGAGCAGCAGGTTGGAGTTGAAGGTGTGGATGTAGTTGATCTGGGCGTTCTGCGCGTTGTCCTGAGCGTTCCCGTAGAAATTAAATATGGCGCCACCGGGAGCGACGTTCAGTCCTGCCTGGTTGACTGTCGGAAGGAGTCCGGGAAACTGAACCGGCGTCCGGTTGTAGCTGTAGCGGCCGTAGAGCAGGTTCTTCTGGTTGAGTTGCACATCGACTCGCCCATCCGCGGTGTCGCTGTTGCGGACAACGACAGGCGAGCTCACGAATGCTCCGGAGGTCGTCGTGTTGGATGGTGCATTTGGTGCGGGGTAGAGCAGTGCATACGCCAGGCCAACAGGATCGACAGGTGCACCGTCTGCGAGCGATGCCGGGTTGCTGCGCAGCGCGCTGTACTGAGCGAGCGTGGGCACCTGGCTCAACGTGGGGGCGCTTCCCTGAATCTGCCGCAGGCCCTCGTAATCGCCGAAGAAGAAGAGCTTGTCGTGAATGATGGGACCGCCGATGGATCCGCCGAACTGGTTCTGGCGCAGCTTCGGTTTGGGATTGTGAGCACCGAACTGGAAGGGGAAGGCATCCAGCACATCGTTACGGAAGAACTCGTAGGCCGATCCGTGGAAGTTGTTGTTGCCGGATTTGGTGATGATGTTGATGACGCCGCCGGCCGTGCGGCCCACTTCAGCCGTGTAGGTATTGGTCTGGATGTTGATTTCGCTGATGGCTTCGATGGAGGGTCGAATGCCGGTAGTGCCGATGATGCGTTCATTGTTGTCCATACCATCGATCATCCAGTCGTTGATGGTGTCCGACTGTCCATTGACGGAGATGCCGGAGGTGAGGCGGCGATCATCGGGCCGGCCACCGCTGGAGAGGCCATTGGGTGGACCTTCGTTGGCGCCCGGAGCCGTTTGCGCGAGGGCGACGTAGTTGCGGCCATTCAACGGCAGATCCTGCGTCGCCTTCTGGGTGATGACCGTGGTCAGGACCGAACTGTCGCTCTGCAGCGCCGGGGCCTGGCCGGTGACCTGAACCGTCTCTGTCTCTGCACCCGGCTGCAACCTGGCGTCCTCACGGGCACGATCGGATGCCGAGAGAGCGATGTTGGGGATGCTGAAGCTCTTGAAGCCGGTCTGTGAAACCTGGATGGAATAGGTTCCCGGACCGAGTTGAGTGAACGTGTAATCACCAGCGTCGGTCGTCTGGGCGGTGCGCACTTCTTTCGTGCCGAGATTGGTGAGCGTGACTTTCGCATGGGGCAAGCTTGCCCCAGATACATCCGTTACGGTGCCGGTGATGTCGGCGGTTGTGCTCTGTGCCGTCGCAACGCGAGCTACTGGGAGCAGCAGGCACCCAGTGAAAAGTACTGCTCGCACTGCCAGACGAATGAGTCGTACTGCTGCTGTCGAGGGAGCGTCAAATTGGCCAAAGGCATTCATTTTGTATTCATTCCAAAATCGTTATTTTAGGGGTAAACGATCGTTGCTTTCTTAACGCAATAGAGAAACTAGTCTCTTTTCACGTACGCTGGCAAGTGTCATGAAGTAGCTCCGGTCCAACGCTGCGCCAGACATCGTTAACTGCTATGAAGTGGGCATATGGACATACGGTTCCGCACACGAAAAGTAAGCCCCCGGTGGGAGGGGTGGCAAGTACCGGAGGGTACACTCACCGGTTCGTGTTTATGAGATCGTAAGGCCGGCCTGTTTGAAACGTTAAAGCCTAGGCATTCGTTTGCCTAAGTCCGATCTCTTTCGACCTTATGAAAACGCAACGGATGCCGTTGCGATCCGAAGCGGATCGGATCGGCCAGGGAAGCCGATTCCGCATGGATGACTCAATGCGTGCGTTCCAGCACCACCGCGGTGCTGTCGTAGTCTCCGCGTAAATCGAGTTGAAGGCCGTGGCTCATCCAGTAGCTGCCGCTGGCTTCCTGCTGGGAGAGAAGTTGTTTTGCATCGAGCGGATGCAGGCGGTAGGTGGCTTTAGAGTCGAGGCCGCTGAGGCGCACCAGCGGATAGGGATCGCCGAAGTTCTGGGAGTGCAGGTAGGCGAAGACGACTGCTTGTGTGCGGTCGGTGGATACGTATTCGGTTGCGGCGCGCTCGCTCGGCGCACCGGGGCGCGAGGGGGCAATGAGCCGGTATTGCAGCCCCTGCTGCACGGTGGGCCGGATGGTCTTATAGAACGCGACCAGATCCTTCGCGGTGGCCATATCCTCCGGCGTGAAGTTGTTTAGGTTGGCGCCGATGCCGAGCGAGCCCTCCATCGCGACCAGGAAGCGGAACTTGAGCGAGGTCTTGCGGGTGCGCTGCGGGTCGGTGACCCAGGCCATCATCACGCCGGGGGTGTAGGCGTGACTGAATCCATCCTGAAGGGAGAGGCGGTCGAGGGCGTCGGTGTTGTCGGAGGGCCAGACTTCGACGGTGTGGCGCAGGATGCCGAGATCGACGCGGCCGCCGCCGCCGGAGCAGGACTCGATCTCGAGCTTGGGGTGCTTGGCACGCAGCCGATCCAGGATGGTATAGAGATTGTGGATGTAGGCGACGTAGATTTTCTTCTGATCGGCGACGGGGACGGCATCCCAGCCGGGCTCGGACCAGTTGCGGTTGTAGTCCCACTTGAGAAAGTCGATGTCGTTGTTGGAGACTAGCTCATCGAGCCAGTGATAGGTGTACTCCATCACATCGGGACGGGCGAAATTGAGCAGAAGCTGATTGCGGCCCTCGGTGCGCGGGCGGCCGGGGAAGTTCATGGCCCACGCGGGATGCTTGCGGTAGAGATCGCTGTCGGGGTTCACCATCTCCGGCTCGACCCAGATGCCGAAGTCCATGCCGAGCTGGTGAACGCGATCGATGACCGGCTTGAGTCCGTTGGGGAACTTTTCCTTGTTGACGTACCAGTCGCCGAGACCGGCGTGGTCGTCCTTGCGCTGGCCGAACCAACCGTCGTCGATGACGAAGCGCTCGACGCCGAGTGCGGCAGCTTTTTCCGCGAGGGCAAACTGGCCGGATTCGCCGACGTTGAACTCGGTGGCCTCCCATGAGTTGTAGAGGATGGGGCGCAGCTTGGGATGCGGTGCGCCGGGGAGGATGACCCCTTGCTGGAAGTGATGGAGGATGCGCGAGGCCTCGCCCATGCCGCCGCCGGTGAAGCCACCGTAGAAAGGCGGAGTGGTGAGCGACTCGCCGGGCGCGAGGCGGTAGCCAAAGTCGAAAGGATTGTAACCACCGGTGATACGAACTTGATGGAAGGAGCTCTGCTCTATGGTGATGCGCCAGCTCCCGCTCCAGCCCAGCTCGCCGAAGTAGACCGGGCCGTGCTCTTCGTCGGTGCTGTCAGGGCCTTCGATCGCGAACCAGGGATTCGCCTGATGGCCGGTGGAACCGCGGCGGCTCTCAATGACCTGACTGCCGACGTTGAGTGGCGCCGATTGCAGTTGCCACTCGCCGGCCCAGCGGCCAGTGAGCCAGTGGGCCCGATAGTTGCTGTTCTGCAGGTTGGGCAGGCTCCAGGTGGCGCTGGCGGCGTTCTCGAGGACGACAGCTTCCTTGGTCTGGTTCTCGATGGTGGTCCAGCGCTCCAGTACGCTTTGTCCGGTGTAGACGCGGTAGAAGAGGTGCACGACCAGCGGCAGCTTGATGTCGCGCATCGTGATATCGAGGGTTTGGCTGTTGGCGTCGTGGGTCTGGTGCTGGTCGACATAGGCGAGGACGACATCGCGGTTGCCGCTGGAGAAGGTGGCCTTCAGATCGGGTTCGGTATAGAGGCCGGCGCCCCAGGCCGCGTACTCCTGCGGCGTGGTCGTGGTGGGAAGGTCGAACGATACAACCTCCGGCAGACTATGGGCGGCGGCGATGTCTTCCGCACGATCGATGCGCGGGCCCCAATAGAGCGACTGCAGCCAGTTGCGCTCATCCACTCCCATGGCGTAGGTGAAGTCGCCGGCCTGGATAACCCAGAGCTTTGCGTCGGGGCGGTATTCGATGGACTGAGAACGAGCGAAAGGCATAGCGAAGAGTGCGGCGACAAGTATAGAGGCGGAGGCGGTGGCGGCGCGCAGAGACACGGGGCGTTCTCCTGGGGAGCGAATCACAGACGCCTGACAGTGTAATCGCTTACGTGGTGTCTATGCCTGCCTTGCGAGCCGCGCGAGTGCAGCGCCGCTGACCCGCATGATGCGCCAGGGCTCCAGCATGACGGCTCCGCAGCCGCGATAGAAGTCGATGGCCGGGGTGTTCCAGTCGAGTACGTCCCATTGCATCCGGGCGCAGCCGCGCCCCAGCGCGAGTGCGGCCACGCGTGCCAGCAGCGCCTTGCCGATGCCGCGGCCGCGATGCGATGGCTGCACAAAGAGATCTTCCAGATGGATGCTGGGTCCGCGCCAGGTGGAGTAGATGGGAAAGTAGAGGGCAAAGCCCGCAGCTTCGCCGGCATCATCCGCGATGAGGCACTCGAAGAGCGGCTGCGGTCCGAAGCCATCGCGGTGCAGTTCGGCCTCGCCGATCTGGACTGCGTCGGGCTGACGTTCGTAGGTCGCGAGCGCGTGGATCAGGGTGAGGATGTCGGGGATATCGGCTTCCGTGGCGAGGCGGATGTGCATGGCGGGTGTTCTCGCCATCGAGTGTACGGGGACTGGCGGTCCGGGCAAAGGCGGTGCTTGACGCACGGGCAATAGCCCCTGCGGCGCGTTCCGAGAGGCTCGCTCCTTTTGGTCGCTCGCTTTTGTATGTCGTGATTTGCGCTGGCGAACTGCAGGTCCTTCGCTTCGCTCAGGATGACCGGGTTTTATTACGAGTAAGTATTCACTGTATTTTTGAGAAAGGAGCGCCGCGATGCGGCTTGTCGGTTCGGCTTGGATGATGAGAGCGCGTTGCGAGTCGCCTCTGCGCGATAACGATGGAGCGCGTTATCGCGCAGGAATGGTGCTCGACTTAATGCACGCGGGCGAGGAAGACGCCGAACCATCGATGCGCATCGGTCCAGTTCTCGACGACGGTGAATCCGGTCTGTGCCAGCAGGTGCTGCGTGCCCTGGATGGTGTACTTATAGCTGTTTTCGGTGTGGATGGTTTCGCCGCGTCGGAAGGTCAGCGAGAGATCGAGGGCGTCGATGGAGACGTCGTGCGCCATCAGACTTTCGAGGTGCATTTCGATGCGCGAGTGCTCGCCGTTCCAGCGGACTTTGTGGCGAAACTTCATAAGATCGAAGTCCGCGCTCAGCTCGCGATTGATGCGGGCGAGCACGTTGCGGTTGAAGGCCGCGGTGACTCCGCTTGCATCGTCATATGCGGCGACAAGGGTAGGGATGTCCTTCACTAAGTCCACCCCGAGCAGCAGCATGTCGCCAGGCGCGAGCTGCTTGCGCACATCGCACAGCAACTGGCGGGCATCGCCAGGTTCGAAGTTGCCGAGGCTCGACCCGATATAAAGCACGAGGCGGCGTGTGCCATCTGCGGGAATCTCCCCCAGACCCTCGGTATAGTCGCCGACACGCGACTGGAAGGTAACGCCCGGGATGGCGGCAGTCAGATTGCGCTGCGCCTCCTGCAGAGCGGATTCAGAGACGTCGATCGCGTGGTAGGTGACCGCCTGCTGGCGGCGGACTGCGGCATGGAGCAGCAGGCCGGTCTTGGTTGCGGTGCCCGCACCGAGTTCGATGACGGTGAGCTCGCGCTCAAGACCGTGGGGTGTAGGCCCCGATGCCGCGGCGATGATGTCGCCGGCATTCGCACGGAAGATGTCCCGCTCGGTGCGGGTGAGGTAATACTCGTCAAGCTCGGTGATCTGTTCGAAGAGTTGGGAACCCTCCTGGTCATAAAAGAGCCAGGGGCTAAGCGTACGCGGCCGGGTGGTGAGGCCGCGAAAGACCTCGGCGCCGAGCGGTGTATATGCCGCTGCGGGCAACTGGGGTAGTGTGACTGCATTCATTTGGAAATCTTTCCCCCGTGTCGGGATGGTTGTGTTGCGCCGGATTCTTGCGAAGTGTCCTGCGCCAGGCGCAAGCCTGCAAGCTGCCAGCGCGCGGCAGGCGAGAAGAAATTGCGATAGGTCGATCGGATGTGCGAGCGCGGGGTAACAGCCGAGCCGCCGCGAAGCACCATCTGGTTGACCATGAATTTGCCGTTGTATTCGCCGAGCGCACCCGCGGGCGCGCGGTAGCCGGGGTAGCCAAGGTAAGCGCTGCGGGTCCACTCCCACACATCGCCGAAGACCTGATCGAGTTCCGCATCGGGCGCGGCCATGGGATGAAGCTGGCCGCTCTCGAGCATGTTGGCGTTTGCGGGAACAGCCGGGACGCGCTCGGCGACCGCAGCCTCCCACTCGACTTCCGTTGGCAGCCGCTTGCCGGCCCAGCGGGCATAGGCATCGGCTTCGAAGTAGCTCACATGACAGACGGGCGTCGCGTCCATCTCGCTCAAAGGCACGATGCCGCGCATGGTGTAGAGCATCCATACGCCGTCGAGCTTGCGCCAGTATAGCGGTGCGTTCCATTGCTGCGCGTTCACCGTATCCCAGCCTTCGGAGAGCCAGAGCTCCGGGCGGGTGTAGCCGCCGCCTTCCATGAAGGCGAGGTATTCCGCGCATGTGACGGCGCGTGAGGCGAGCGCGAATGGCTGCAGGAAGACGGTGTGGCGTGGCGATTCATTGTCGTACGCGAAGCCTTCGCCTGCGTGACCGATCTCCGTGAGTCCGCCGGTGAAGTCGAGCCAGCGCGGCGGAGAGGCGCTTGATTGGAATTTGCCACCTTCTGCATACGCAGGATGGAGCGGGTTGGTCCAGAGGGCATGCTTGATGTCGTAGCAGAGCAACTCCTGGTGCTGCTGCTCGTGGTGGATGCCCAGTTCGATGCGCTCGGCCGCTTGGGGCGACATGCCGCGCTGATCGAGCTGTGCGATGGCGTCGTCCACATGCTGGCGATAGGCGAGGACAGCGTCGATACCGGGGCGCGAGAAGGAGGCGCGAATTTTCTTTTCCGGCTGATTGGATACGTCGTTGTAATAACTGTTGAAAAGCCAGAGGAAGTCTGGGTCGCAGGGTTGATAGCCGGTGAGGTATTCGCGGAGGACGAATGTTTCGAAGAACCAGGTCGTGTGGGCCAGGTGCCATTTGGCGGGGCTGGCCTCCGGACAGCTTTGCACCATCATGTCTTCCGGCGAAAGTGGAGTGCAGAGGGCAAGGCTCTGCCGGCGCGTCGCGGTGAATGCGGTCAGGAGTCCGGGCGCACTGAGTTCAACTGCTGGTGACATTTGGTCCCGCGTGTCCTTACAGTTGGTATGTTCTTCGCAATAGGAGCCCGTTCCCTGCCCCGACGTTGCTCGCACAGCCTAGCATTTTGTTTGTCACAAAATTGCTAAACCGAGTCTGCGCAGTGTGAGCCAGCAGGACACAACCTGGGAACACTACGCAGCCTCCCTATGGATGCGCAAGGGGTGCCTTGCGGACTCTGCGAATTAGTAACCGGAAAATAATTTAGTGTTCGTTACCAGACATAGGCCCACCTTGATTCCGGAGCCGAGACCGGGCGATTCAATGCGCGCTTAGCAGGTGCGCCAGCCCGAAGGCCGCAGCGGCGGCTAGACCGCCGATGACAACCGTCTGTAATCCGCTACGGACTGTGCCCGCGCCGGTGACGCGGCCCTTGACCGCTCCGAAGAGCAGTAACGCCAACAGCGTGATGCCGACCGATGCGGGAAGTGCGGTGCGGGTTGTGCCCAGCATGTAGGGAAGCAGGGGAACGAGTCCGCCGAGGATGTATGAGCCAGCGATGGTCAACGCGCTCTGGAGTGCGCGGCGGGCCTGCGGCTCTTCCAATCCGAGCTCAAAGCGCATCATGAAGTCGACCCAAGCCCTCGGATTGCGCTGGAGCGCGGTCAGCACGGGCTTGGCCTCGTGCCGCTCGACTCCGTAGGCGTCGAAGATCTCGTAGATCTCCTCCTCCTCGTCGCGACGGCGCTCGACGACTTCGCGTTCTTCGCGCAGCCGCTCGCTTCGGTAGTGCTCGGCGTCACCGCGCGCTGCGAGATAGCCGCCCAACCCCATGGCGATGGCTCCGGCTGCGATCTCCGCCAGCCCCGCAAGCACGATGATGTGCAGGGAATTGACCGCGCCGGAGAGACCGGCGGCGAGTGCGAAGGGCACGGTGAGACCGTCCGACATACCGATAACAATGTCGCGTACGGTATCGCCGGACTGGAAGTGTGTCTCGTGGTGATCGACCGCCGAAGAAGTGGCCATGGCGGGAGTGTAGAGCATGTTTCCTACGATGGGCGGCGCTGTTCGGGACGCCGGCGGGAAGGTGGTTCCAGCCGGTGAAATCGAGGGTCCGCCATGGGTGAACGGCGTCCTTTGGCCCCGTATGCTCGTCTAAGGAGGCGATCATCCTTATTCCCATGTTTCCGACGTTTCCGAGTTTTCAGGCGCATCGCCGGAGGCGCGTTCTTCGTCTAGTTGCAGCAAGTGTGCTGCTGATGTGGGGTGCGGCGATGCTGGCCACCTGCGAGGCCCGAGCGCAGGACGACAACGACCAGGGGTGGGCGCAGTTTTCCCGCGACAACACCCTGCGGGGCACGGTGGTTTCGGGGACGCCGGGGGGGAAGAACGAGGGCAGCTTCGCGGTGAAGACGGACAGTGGGCAGCCGTGGCGCGTGCTCTATGGCGTGAATACGCGGCTGATAAAGGACCGTGGTCCGATCCGCCCGAGCGAGATACAGGCAGGCGACATGATTTTTGCGGCGGGCAATGTGGACGCGAAGAAGAAGACGGTGGGCGCGGCGATCCTGATCGATATCCCGGCCGAAGGGGTGCGTAAGGCGCGCGAGGGCCTCGGCAAGACCTGGGCCGCGGGGAAGATTATCTCGATTGCCGGGACCACAATTCAAGTGCACCGGCTGGACGGCGTGGACCAGAAGATCGCGGTGGACGAAAATACCTCCTTTCGAGAGAAACGTGATTCGGTGACGCTGGCAGATCTGCGGCCGGGCGAGGGCTTTCGCGCCGAGGGTCATGTGACGAACGGCACATTCATCGCGACAACGTTTACGGTTTTCGATTTGAAGGGACATGAACCATGGCTCGATGCCGGGTCCGAGGGCCGATGAAACGACTGTGCGCCCTGGCTGCGCTGCTGGGAACGGCGCCGATGTGCGCGTGGCCGCAGGCCTCCCCCGCGACGCAGCCGCCTGCCGCGAGTCAAGCGCCGCAGGTTCCGCAGCCGCCGGCAGCGCCGCCGCCATCGCCCGCTGCGGGCGGAACAGTGGCGGGGGTCGTCAAGTCCGGTCAGACGCCGCTGCCCGGCGTGAGCGTGACCGCGAAGAACACGTTGACGGGCAAACAATACGTAACCGCGACAGATAGCCATGGGGCGTTCACCCTTCACATAGACCAAAACGGGCGGTACGTGGTGCGGGCAGACTTTGCGGCCTTTGCCGGTGCTACGAAAGAAGTGCTGCTGCACGGTGGCAGTGCGGGCGCAGCCACGCCGCAGACGGATTTCTCGCTGATGCTTGCGTCGCGCCAACAGCAGATCGAGCAGGCGGAGGCGCGGCGTGGAGCCGGGCAGGGCCCTGGCGGTGGGCCGCGGCAGTACATGGGCGGGCAGGGGGCGCAGAACCTGGGATTGCTGGCGGGTGCGCTGGGAGCGGTCGCCGCCGGTGGCGAAACGGGCGGCGCTGCGCTGCCCTCTGCGGCGGGAAACAATGACGTCAGCACGGAGTCGGTGACGGTGAACGGGCAGAGCGGCACGACCAATCCATTCGCCGGGATCAACATGGAGCAGATGCGGGACAACCTCGACAACATGCAGCAGCAGCAGACGCTGGCGCAGATTCCGGGGCAGGGGCGGGGC
>JAUTWX010000148.1 GCA_030838385.1 Acidobacteriaceae bacterium | reverse complement strand
AGCATCATTACGCAGCACAGGGGGCGCATCTGGGCCAGCAGCACGCCGGGCGAGGGGACCACCTTCCACTTCACCCTGCCGACCAAGCCCAGCAGCAACCTGCGCTGAGGCTACTCCTCGGTCTCGCGCAGCTTTGCGATCACCGCAAAGTCCTCGAGCGTCGTCGTGTCGCCCTTCACCTCGCCGGTGGTGGCCAGTTCGCGCAGAAGGCGGCGCATGATTTTTCCGCTTCGGGTTTTCGGAAGCGCCTGAGTAAACGTCAGGTCATCGGGGCGAGCGAGCGCGCCGATCTCCTTGGCGACCCACTGGCGCAGCTCCTGCCGCAGCTCTTCACTCGGCTCGTGGCCGCCTTCGAGCGTGACGAAGACCGCGATTGCCTGACCCTTCATCTCGTGTGGGCGGCCCACAGCAGCGGCTTCGGCGACCTTCGGGTGAGCGACGAGTGCGGACTCTACCTCCATTGTGCCCAGGCGGTGGCCGCTGACGTTGATGACATCGTCGACGCGGCCCATGAGCCAGAAGTATCCATCGGTGTCGCGCCGCGCACCGTCGCCGGTGAAGTACCTGCCGGGAACTTCGCTCCAGTAGGCCTGCTCGTAACGCGCCTGATCGCCGTAGATGGTGCGCGCTATCGAGGGCCAGGGCTTGCGTATCACCAGCAAGCCTCCCTGACCGTCCGGGACCGGCTTCCCCTCTCTTGTAACTACTTCAGGCACAATTCCAAAGAAGGGTTTTGTGGCTGAGCCTGGTTTGGTTGCCACCGCGCCGGGGATCGGCGCGATGACGATCGCACCCGTTTCCGTCTGCCAGTAGGTGTCGACGATTGGACAGCGCTCCTTGCCGATCATGCGGTGATACCACATCCATGATTCGGGGTTGATCGGCTCGCCCACAGTACCGAGCAGACGCAGCGAGGCGAGCGAATGCCTCTGCACCCACGAGTCGCCCCACTTCGTGAAGGCGCGGATCGCGGTGGGAGCGGTATAGAAGACGGTAACTTTATGGTCGTCGATGATCTTCCAGAAACGGTCGTTCTCCGGCCAGTTTGGCGCTCCCTCGTAGATCACAACGGTCGCGCCGTTCTGCAACGGACCGTAGACGATGTAACTGTGGCCGGTGACCCATCCGATGTCGGCCGTGCACCAGTACACATCATCATCCTTCAGGTCGAAGACGTATTTGCTGGTGAGGTAAGTCTGCACCGCGTAGCCGCCGGTTGTGTGCAGCAGCCCCTTGGGCTTGCCGGTGGTTCCAGAGGTGTAGAGCAGGTAGAGCGGATCCTCTGCGTCCATCCACTCGGGGGCGCATTGCGGCGCAGCATTTTCCATCGCGTCGTGCCACCACACATCGCGGCCGGGCTGCATCGTCACGGGTGAACCCGAGCGGCGGAAGACGACGACGTTCTTTACTGTCGGGCATTTTACTAGCGCTTCGTCGACGATGCCCTTCAACTGGACCTCGGCGCCCCGCCGGTAGCTCGTGTCCTGCGTGATCACCGCAACGCAGCTCGAATCGTTCACGCGGTCTGAGATGGCATGCGCCGCAAATCCGCCGAAGATGACCGAGTGCACTGCACCGATGCGCGCGCAGGCCAGAAGCGCAATCGCCAGTTCGGGACACATTCCCATGTAGACAGCGACGCGATCGCCGCGTTTGACTCCGAGGCCCTTCAGCACATTCGCGAAACGCTGCACCTGCTCGTGCAGCTCGCCGTAGGTCAGCTTGCGCACCTCGCCGGGCTCGCCCTCCCAGAGCAGCGCAATCTTGTCCGGGCGCGCTCCGAGCGCATGCCGGTCAACGCAGTTGTGCGAGAGATTTAACTTTCCATTAACAAACCACTTGGCGTGCTGCGCCTCGCCCTCGATCACCTTCGTCCATGGAGCGAACCAGTCGAGCTCGCCGGCGGCCTCGGCCCAGAACTCTTCGGGCTGCTCAACGCTGCGTTGGTACATCGCTTCATACTCGGCAAGGCTTTTTATGTGGGCGTTTGCGGCAAACTCCGGCGGCGGGGGGAACACCCGATTCTCCCGCAGACTCGAATCCAGATTCGTTTGGGCTTCAACCGATGCCACGCACAGACCTCCGTTATTTTTCCCAGCAAAACGAAGGTACCCTATACAACACTCTGCGGCAACCAGATGACTCAATCTTCAAAGAAAGACGCCCGCGCACATAAGGGGTGCGCGGAGAGATGCGACGCCGTCCAGTCCAGCCCCTGCGGTTGATTCAGCAAGCAGCGATCGGCGTCGTCCTCACGCAAACGGACTCATGCCTGCCGGGCAGGCGGCCTCACGAGCAAGGGCAGCACAACGGAGAGTGCCATGATCAGCGCGATGATGTGCAGACCGCTGGAATAGGTGCCGGTGGACTGGCGCAAATGCGCGATGAGCAGCGGACCGAAGGCGCTGGCAAAACCCCAGGCGGTCAGGATCAAACCGTAGATCGAACCCACGTTGGCTGAACCAAAGTAGTCCGCAGTGAACGCCGGCATGGTGCCGAAGCCGCCGCCGTAGCACATCAGGATAATGAAACCAACTACGGTGACGATGGCAACAGTATGCAGGCTGGGAAGAAACCAGAACAACGCGATTTGCAGGATGAATATGACTGCGAAGGTCATTCGCCGACCGATCGTGTCTGAGACCCATGCCCAAAAGACGCGTCCTAACGCATTGCCGATGCTGACGACGCCGACCATGCCGGCGGCCACGATGGCGGTGGCTTTGGCGAACTCCTGGAACATCGGCGCTTCCTGCGAGATGATCGAAATGCCCGCGGAGGTATTGAGGAACAGCAGCAGCCACAGCGCCCACCACTGCCATGTCTTCAACGCCTCGCCGAGGGTAAAGTCCCTGGCGCTCTTCTGTACAAGCTTCCCTTCCTTCGGCGTCCATCCCTCAGGCTTCCAGCCATCAGGCGGATTCTGCATAAAGTAGCCCGCGGCTACAGCGACAATCAAAAAGGCGATTCCGAGATAAGCAAATGTCTGGAGCACGCCTACGCTCTGAATGAGTTTTGTTGCAACGGGCGCAGTAACCAGAGCGCCGGCGCCGAAGCCTCCGACGGCAACGCCCGTCATCAGTCCACGACGATCAGGAAACCACTTCACCAAGACCGAAATCGGAACGATATAGCCAAAACCGAGTCCGATGCCGCCGATAACGCCGTAAGTCAGGTAGAGCCACCAGAGCCCGTGATAAGAAAAGCT
>JAUTWX010000147.1 GCA_030838385.1 Acidobacteriaceae bacterium | reverse complement strand
GAGGAAGTTGTTTCATCTCTTGTTGCTGACGCAGCCAATCGACCAGTCCAAACCCGTCTCCGTCGGGCAGAGCAATATCCAGAATCAGCAAGTCCGGCGGCGACGAAAGGCACAGCTCCATCGCTTTACGCTGCGTGGAGGCGTGATGAACCTGAATGCCCGCCCGCTCGAAAGTAGCCAGGATGACCTTAGCTAAATCGGCATCATCCTCTACCAGTAACACACGAGAGGGTTGCCGTTCTATCTGCAGCACGCGGGAGAGCGCGGCTAACATCGATTCCGTCTCCAGGGGCTGTTCCAGCCACGCATCCGCGGCTTTTTCCACTTCAGGATCGTTCAGCGCGCCAAAGGCGCTCAAAACAACCACCGGGATGGCTGCGGTGCGCACATCGTCGCGCAACAGGTGCAAGGTCTCCCAGCCGTGCAGGCTGGGAAGGCTCATATCCAGCAGGATTGCCTGAACTTGGGTTTGCCGGGCCATGCCGACGGCCTCGTCTCCGCTGGCAGCTTCGAGCACCGAATAGCCATTTTGCCGGAGGCTCTCAGCCAGCGTAGCCCGCGTCTCCGGGTTCTCGTCGCAGACCAGGACCGCGGTGGCGTTAACCGTCGACGAAGCAGAGGCGCCCCCCAGACGGGACGGATCCGCATCCCGGGTAACTGAGGGCAGGAACATGCGGAAAGTAGAGCCCCGGTCGGCATTGCGCTCTGCCCAGATGCGGCCCCCGTGCTGCATGACGATGGTGCGGCAGATGGCGAGCCCCAGTCCGGTTCCGCCCTTTTGCCTGGCGTCTGAGGCATCGACTTGCTGGAAGCGGTCGAAGATAGACTCCAGCTTGTCCTTGGGAATACCGCGGCCGTTGTCGCGTACGCTGACGGTGACTCCGTCCAGCAGCCGTTCGAGCGAAACCGTGACCTGTGAACCCGCCGGAGAGAACTTGATGGCGTTGCTCAGCAGGTTGGTCATCACCTGCTGCAGCCGGTCTGGATCCACTTCCACCTGCGCCGGTCCCGCCTCCAGCAGCAACTGCACCTTGGCTGCTTCGCCCATCGGCGTCATGGCATCGATGGCCTGCCGCGCCAGGTCTTCCAGGTCACAATTGCGATAGGTGAGCGGCGCCCGTCCCGACTGCATGCGCTCCAGGTCGAGAATGTCGTTGATCAGCCGGACCAGCCGGTCCGAATTGTTGACCGCGATCCGCAGCAGGTTCGAAGCCTTCTCCCCCATCTCCCCCAGCAGGCCGGTCGACAGAAGTCCCAGCGATCCGCGGATGGAGGTGAGAGGAGTCCGCAGCTCATGGCTCACAGTGGAGACGAACTCATCTTTCATCCGGTCGAGAGCATAGCGCTGGCTGATGTCGCGGAAGCTGAGCACGCTACCCACCGCAATGTTGTGCTCCACCATCGGCGTCACCGAGAACTCGACCGGGAACGAGGCTCCATTTCTGCGGTAAAACACGTCCTGCCCACTGGTACCCTCGCGCACCATGAAGGCGCGCCCGGTTCGGCATTGATCGGAACACTTTTCCCGCCCTTTGCGCTCCTCATGCACCACGGAGTGGACCGTGCGGCCGATCAAATCGAAGGCATGGGCGCCGAGCATGCTGGCCGCGGCCGGGTTCACAAAAACGATGCGGCCGCCGGAGTCAGTGCCGAAGATGCCGTCGGCCACCGAGTTGAGGATCGACTCCTTCTGCCGGTTCAACTCTTCCAGCCGGCTCTCCTGTGCCGAGCGCGCCATAAACTGGCCAATGGAAGCGCAAACCGTTTCCACAGTGGCCATCATCTCCGTATCTTCGCGCTGCTTCTGCCGGCTGAAGAACTCCACCACCGCGATCACCTGGTTGCCGACCCGAACGGGCACGCCCCAACCGGTGATCAGCCCGTCGGCGTTCGCCGATGTGGATCGTAAAAAATTAGTGTCCTCGCCCAGGTCCTCGATCCAGCAGGGGCTTTCGGCTGCCCAGATCTGGCCCGGCAGGTCTTTGCCCTTCTGCAGCACGCGCCCGATGCTATCACGGTGAAACTCAATGCAAGCGCGATCCGGAGCATACCAGCCAGCCAGGTAGCGGCAGTGATGGTCGCTGCTGACAAACCAAAGACCCGCCATGTCGAAGCCCAGGTTGGTTCCCAGCGACTCCAACATTGCCGGCAGCGCCTCGTCAGAGGTGGTGGATTCGCCCACCACCTGGCTGACTGCCAGCTGCATCGCCAGTCTCCGTTCGCGCTGGTACTGCTGGGTGACATCGCGGAAGATGCAGCGCACCGATACGGGCTCGCCGCGGTCCTGGCGGCAGCTCAGGCTGGCCTCCAGTTCGCGATACATCCCGTTTGAATCCTGCACTCGCAAATTGGCGCGATCGATGCGCTCGCCGCGCAGCGCCCGGTCGAACAGGCTGGCCGCATTGGCCTGCATTTCCGGCGGAAAGGCGGCTTCGAAGTTGATCAGGCTTTCAAACGCAGCTGCGCTCTTGCCAAAGCACATCTGCCACGCCGGGTTCACGTAAAGGTACTTGGCTCGCGGGCTCAGGGTAGCAATCATCTCCTGCGAGTTGTCGAACAGGTCGCGGTAGCGCTCTTCGCTCTCGCGCAATGCGTGCTCGGCACGTTTGGTCGCGGTCAGGTCCGTGGCGATGGCCAGCAATCCAGTCAACGCACCTTCCGCGTTCCTCACTGCGGAGAGATAAACCATGGCGGGAAAGGTGGTTGCATCCTTGCGCCGGCAAAGGATTTCAAATCCCCGCACCCGGCTAACCGGAAAGCTGGTGACGTACTGGACGTAATGCTT
>JAUTWX010000145.1 GCA_030838385.1 Acidobacteriaceae bacterium | reverse complement strand
CGGAACATCATCCATCAATCATCTGGAAGAAAACATCGCTGCTGCGGCTCTCAAATTGCCTCAGGCGGCGTACGACCAACTGGCTACGGTAAGCCATCCACCTGCAAGCTTGCGCGGTTGAGGCTTGCGCATCGCCGCACGGGCGCCGGTCTGCTTCCACGAAATGAGCAGATCGGCGAACCATTCGAAATATCACAGATAGAGGTGTTTCCTTGGCCGACGATCGAAAGCCCACACCCGATAAAGAAGCGCAGGAGGGTACCGCGGAACAGTCGCTCTTTGGGCGAGTGACCCGCCGTTCCTTTCTATCCCACCTTGGCGCTGCCGGAATCGCAGCCACGGCTTCACCCGTTCTAGCGGCGACAGCTACACAAGAGCCGGCCACTGCGGATGCAGCGGCGGAGGCCCCAGCAGCAGCCGGGACCGTACCGCTCACGCTGCGGGTGAACGGGACGAGTCGCGTCCTTCACCTCGATCCGCGGACGACGCTGCTGGATTGCCTGCGGGAGAACCTGAACCTGCCCGGCACGAAAAAGGGCTGCGATCACGGTCAGTGCGGAGCCTGCACGGTGCATGTGAACGGGCAGCGCGTGAATTCGTGCCTCTCGTTTGCCGTGATGCACTCCGCGGATGAGATCACGACCATCGAGGGCATCGGCCAGCCGGAGCATCTGCATCCGATGCAGGCTGCGTTCGTGGAACACGATGGATATCAGTGCGGCTACTGCACCTCGAGTCAGATTATGTCCGCTGTCGCGCTGCTGGGCGAACCGGTCGGACCTTCCGATGAGGACGTCAAGCAGGCGATGTATGGAAATATCTGCCGCTGCGGGGCGTACCCCAACATCGTTGCAGCGGTACAGGCAGCCCGTCGCAACGCGTAACCACAGGTTCAACGGACCACGTTCGCAGTGGAGTGACAATGCAGACCTTTCAGTACAGCCGACCGACTACGGTGGATCAGGCAATTCAGGCGGGAGCCCGGTCCAAGACAGTACAGCAGAATGCCGATGTTCGCTTCGCGGCAGGCGGCACCACTCTGATCGATCTGATGAAGCTTGATGTCGAGCATCCCGACCAGCTCGTCGACATCAACGCTCTTCCGCTCGCGCGCATCGAGACGGCGCCGGGTGGCGGCCTAGTCCTCGGCGCGCTGGCGCGAAACTCTACAGTCGCTCATCATCCGGCTGTCCAGCGGGATTATCCGGTGCTCACTGAGGCGTTGCTCTCCGGTGCGTCGCCGCAACTGCGCAACATGGCGACGACGGCGGGCAACCTGCTGCAGCGCACGCGCTGCATGTACTTCCGCGATACGGCGCACGCCTGCAACAAGCGTGAGCCGGGCACGGGATGTTCGGCGATTGGCGGTCACAATCGAACGCTTGCCATCCTGGGAACCAGCAAAGACTGCATCGCTTCCAATCCATCGGATCAGAATGTCGCGCTCACCGCATTGGAAGCGACGATTCAGGTGCAGGGCGTGAGGGGCAAGCGCAGCATTCCGATTCAGGAGTTCTATCTCAAGCCCGGTGCCACGCCGAACCGGGAGCACGTTCTGGAACCCGGCGACCTGATCGTGAGCGTCACGCTGCCGCCTCCCATTGCTGGTGCTCGATCGCATTACTTGAAGCTGCGCGACCGCGCCGCGTACGAGTTTGCGCTTGCCTCGGCAGCGATCGTCCTCAAGGTGAATGGCGGCAGAATCGAGCATGCGCGTGTTGCCCTGGGCGGCGTCGGGACGGTTCCCTGGCGTTCGCATGAGGCAGAGCGTGAGTTGCAGGGCCATGCTGCAAACACTACAACTTTCCGCAGAGCGGCGGAAGCGGCGTTGAAGGACGCGCAGCCCGCGAGCGAAAACGGCTTCAAGGTCGAACTGGCGAAGCGGTGCATGGTGCGCGCACTCACTGTGTCGACACAGTCTGCGTAGTGCTCAATAGAGAAGTGGCGATGGTCAGTCGCAGTGGAGGGCAATCCCGATGATGTTCGAAGAGCTTGTTGAGTTCATTGGCAGCCAGGACGGTGCTGCACCGAAGGCGATCGATCCGCAGGCTCCGCAACCATCGGAGATCATCGGTGCGATGGTGCCGCGCGTCGATGGTCCGCTGAAGACGACCGGCACAGCGCGCTACGCCTCCGATTACAACTTCCCCGGCATGGTATATGCAGTACCGGTCCGTGCAACCGTGGCCAGCGGCACGATTCGTCGCATCGATAGCACCGCCGCGGCGGCGATGCCGGGCGTGTTGCTAGTGATGCATCACGGCAATGTGATGCCGCTGTACCGGAACGCCCCGGGTGGCTCCAATGGCCGCAATAGCGAAAGCCGCCCTCCATTCGAAGATGAGACGGTTTCCTACTGGGGACAGTACGTCGCAGCGGTGGTTGCAGAAAGCCTCGAACAGGCGCAGGCGGCAGCAGCCGCTGTTCGGGTGGAGTACGAGCCTGCGAAGTTCAGCGTGAATTCTTCTTTGTCCGATAACTTGTCCGCTGAGGGTCAGCCCGGCGGCCCACGCGTGATGAGCCAGCGCGGCGATACCGATGGAGCCTTTGCCTCGGCCGCGGTGAAGGTCGACGAGGTGTACCGCACGCCGGTGGAGACGCACAACCCGATGGAGATGCATGCCACGGTTGCGGTGTGGGACGGCAAGCAATACACGCTGTACGAGTCCACGCAAGGTGTGATGAACCATCAAAATGTGATGGCACAAGTGCTGGGCGAGCCCAAGGAAAACGTCGAAGTGATATCGCGGTTTATCGGTTCGGGCTTCGGCGGCAAGCTCTTCCCGTGGCCTCATTCGGCGATTGCGGCGGCAGCTTCGCGCAAACTCAAGCGGCCGGTCAAATTTACTTTGAGCCGCAAGATGATGTTCTCGAACTCCGGCCATCGTCCGAACACGCAGCAACGACTGCGCCTGGGTGCGACGCCTGACGGTAAGTTGGTTTCGTTGCAGCAGGATTACCGGAACCACACGAGTTATGGAGATGACATCCGCGAGAACTGCGGTGAGGCAACGCCTTTTCTTTACAGCACAGCGAATCTCAAGGTAACCTCCGCGCTGATTAGGCGCAATGTCGGCACGCCCACGCCCATGCGCGGTCCCGGCGCGGTTCCCGGCCTGTTCGCGCTCGAATCCGCGATGGATGAGCTGGCGATCAAGCTGAAGAAAGATCCTGTGGAACTGCGGATCTCGCTCGACACGCTCACGGATGAAGAAAAGAACAGACCGTTCTCGTCGCGGCACCTTAAAGAGTGTCTGCAGGTAGGCGCGGAGCGGTTTGGCTGGTCGCGGCGCACGCCCGAGGTCGGATCGATGCGCAAGGGCGACCTGATCCTTGGATGGGGTGTGGCTGCGGCGTCCTGGGGCTCGAATCGCGGGGTTTGTGAGGCATCGGTCGAGCTGCGCAACGACGGCACAGCGCGCGTGAGCTGCGGAACCCAGGACATCGGCACCGGCACTTATACGGTGATTGCTCAGATTGTGAGCGATAAGACAGGCATTCCGGTGGGCAAGATAGACGTCGTTCTAGGCAGCAGCTCGCTGCCGCCGGGTCCTACCTCCGGCGGCTCCACTGCGACGTCTACCTTCATACCAGCGATCAGCGATGCCACGAACGCCGCCGTGAACGTGGTTCTAAAGGTTGCATCCAGCACCAAAGGCTCGCCATTTCAAGACAAGGATACGGGTGCGATGGCTCTTACCGCCGGTCGCGTACATGCGAAGGGCGACGCTGCCGCGAGCGGGGTTCCGTATCAAGAGATACTGCGCACGGCGAATCTTGCCAGCGCCAATGGCGATGGAAAGAGTGGAGGCCTGGGAGCGGATCCCAGATCGCACAATTACTCGACGCACTCCTTTGGCGCGCAGTTTGTGGAGGTAGAGTGGGATCCCGGGATTGCCCGGCTGCGTGTGAGCCGGGTGGTCAGCGTCGTCGATGGCGGACGCATCATGAACAAGAGCACCGCGACCAACCAGATGGCAGGAGCCATTGTGATGGGAGTCGGGATGGCACTGTTCGAAGAGACCGTCTACGATCCGCGCAACGGTCACCCCATCAACGACAACTTTGCCGACTACATTGTGCCGACGATTGCTGACACGCCGCAGATCGACGTTCACTTTCTCGACATCCCCGATCCGCTGTTGAATGAATATGGCGCGCGTGGCATTGGAGAGATTGGCCTCGCGGGTATCGCACCAGCCATTACCGCGGCGGTCTATCACGCTACAGGAGTACGAGCGCGGCAGCTTCCGGTGCGTATCGAAGACCTGCTGGGAATGCGGACGCCCGTTTAGCTGGACCACATGGTCACATTGAATTAATTGCCACCATCCGCGAACCGGAATGCCTAACACCCAGATCTAGAAGTGTCGAAATATCGACACATCAGAGCCCTTATTTTTATGCTGACGACTTTCCGGTTAAATGAATTTATCCGCTTTTTCCCCGAATAGCTGTGCGGCAAGAAACTCATCTCTCATCCCGAAACTATTCAAGGGGATGATTAGTCGAATGACTAGCGCGCAAACGTAGATTACCGGGAGTAGCAGATCGGGCCATGAACAAGTATGTGATGGAATTTATCGGGACATTTTTTCTAGTTCTCACCATCGGTATGTCGGTTCTCGCTGGAGGCAGCGGGGTCATCCCTCCGCTCGCGATCGGCGCGGTCCTGATGGTGATGATCTTTGCTGGCGGTCATATCTCCGGCGGCCATCACAACCCTGCCGTCACTCTGGGAGTCTGGATGCGCGGCCGCACCGAAAGCAAAGATGAGCCTCGCCGGCGGCCATCGCGGAGCGATCTCCATCGGCGGAATTAACTTGCGATCTATTACACATTCCTAAGTCGATCAAAATCTCAATGCCAAGGTGTGCCGCTTTCTCGGTTCATTAGCTGCGCCCTCACTATGTGCCACAACGATCTCGATTTTCTAAGCGGTGTCGCTTTGCAGGCGGGTAAGCCCGGCCCGCTGCACGTACTTGCGTCGTTTGCGTAGGGAGCGCGTCTAATAAATAGAGGTTGAATTTATGCCAAGGTTAAAAGCGATTTTGCTGCTTTCCCTGGCGACCGTGTTAGCGCCGGCATTCATGTTAGGCCAAAGCGCGAACCCAGCCGTACCAGGGACACTCAATTACGTAGAAGGCCAAGTCTCGATCAATGGCCAAGTTGTGAACGGATTGTCTGTCGGCTCAAGTCAGTTACATGAGGGACAGGTAGTCGCGACTGGAAATGGAAGGGCGGAGATATTACTGACGCCGGGTGTGTTTCTCCGGTTAGGTGACAACAGTGCGGTAAGTATGGTCTCGCCCAACCTTGCCAGGACAGAAGTAGAGCTCCTAAAAGGAAGCGCCGATGTCGAGGTCGATCAGTTATACAAACAGAACAATCTGCTCGTGAAGATCAAAGGTGATGAAACACGTCTGCTCAAGACGGGGCTTTACGCCTTCAACTTCGACACTGGAACAGTGCGTGTCTTCGATGGAGAAGCCTCGGTATTGCAAGTAAATGGCCAGAAGCCGCTTGTGGTGAAAAAGGGCCATGAACTGGCAATGAACGGAGAGGAAGAGAAGCCAAAGGACTTCAACCAAAAGGCGTCAGAGGATGCACTGTACAACTGGAGCAGCCTGCGTTCTCAATATCTGGGTGAGGCGAATGTGCAATTGGCTTCAGCGTATGCAGGGGAACCAGGCTTTGCCCCGGGTTGGTTCTGGGACGCTGGGCTTTATGGCTACACCTGGCTGCCTGGCTATGGTGCCTTTTTCAATCCGTTTGGTTATGGCTTCTACTCGCCCTACTACTTATATGATGGCGGGTTTGTGTATGGCTATGGCCGCGGCTACGGTCGGGGTGGTTACCGCAACGGATATGGGCATGGACAGACCAGCTTCCATGGTGAGGTCGCCAGCGGATCGCATAGCAGTGCCTTCCAGGGCGGTGGTAGCGGCTTTCACGGCGGTGGTGGTGGTGGTAGCGGCTTTCACGGCGGTGCTGGTGGTGGCGGCTTCCATGGCGGCGGTGGTGGTGGAGGGCGTCGTTAGGCAGGACTGAAGCGTGTATGAAGCGGCGGATGGGATGCCAACAGATTCCTTGTCCGCTGCCTCATTACTTGTTGCAGGACTTATTGGAGCGGTGGAGCCTGCATAACATCGCTCGCACGAGGTACGACCCAGAGGAAACAAACTATGGCTATCGATCCGAAGACTACAGCGCTGCTCCTGATTGAGTACCAGAACGACTTCACCAGCGAAGGAGGCGCTTTGCATGCCGGCGTGAAGCCGGTGATGGAGAGCACGAACATGCTCGCCAACACAGTGGAAGCGGCGGCCAAGGCTCGCGCGGCCGGAGTGACTGTGATGTTCGTTCCGATTTCGTTTGCAGGGGGATATCGGGAGATCACCCCAGAGCCCTATGGAATCCTGAAAGGTGTAGTGGACGCGAATGCGTTTGTCCGCGGAAGCTGGGGAGCGGCGATTGTCGATTCGCTGGCGCCCGGCTCAGCGGACATCATCATCGAAGGAAAGCGCGGGCTTGACACCTTTGCCAGCACGAATCTCGACTTCATCCTTCGCTCGCGCGGGATTAAGACTCTGGTGGTCGCCGGCTTCCTAACGAACTGCTGTGTCGAATCGACGGCACGCACCGGTTACGAGAAGGGCTTCAGCGTGGTTGCGCTTTCTGATTGCGCGGCGACTCTGTCGGAGGAGGAGCAGCACTTCACCTTTGAAAAAAATCTGCCCATGTTCGCGCGCATCCTGACGCATCGAGAGTTCCTGTCGGAGCTTGCTCTCTGACGCGGGTGGATCGGGCACGACGTGTCCGATGCCTTAAGGTTGGCTTCAGGCAAAATTTACTACAATGAACGCTGAAGACCCCAGGAGCACGCGGATCCTCGCGGCGCGGCTTGAGCAGTCATCCGGTAGATCGAATTCCGGATGTCTCCACTGCGCCCACACGAGTGCCAGGGCAGGAAACTTTAGGACAGGGTCAGCAGATCGGTAGCAGATACGTATTCTCTACGTCCTGAGGTTTTCTCCTGAATGGTGTCTCATCGTGTTCTCTCGATGTTTCTGTTCGCCTGGGTCTTCGCCGGAGGCCTACGGGGGCAGAGCGCAGTTGAGCCCGCCTCTTCACAGCCATCGCTCGGCGTGCATACCATCGCAATGATTGTTCCCGACGGCACCCCGCTACAGATCGCCCTGGTCAAGGAAGTCCGCGTCCGAAAGGTCGGCCAGCCTATTTCCGGGCGCGTTATGCAGCCGGTCTATGTCTTCGACCATCTCGTAATCCCGGTCGGCACCGCGGCAACGGGGCGAATCTCGGCAATTTCTCGAGTCCCTGGCCGCGCGCGAACGCTGGACGCGCTCAATGCGAACTTCACCCCGAGCCACACGCTCGCTGTTGTCTTCGACGAACTCATCCTGCCCGATGGTCGTCATATTCCCCTCCATGCAAACGTAGTCCCCGGCTCGGGACAGGTTGTCCGGCTGGTGACAGCGGACCAGCACAAAAAGAACGTCGTAAAAGATGCCGCCGCGCAGAAGATGGATCAAGCCCGCGCGCAGTGGAACAATGCGATGAAGCAGGTGGAGTCTCCCGGGCGGATGCATCTCGTCACGCGCTATGCCGTCGCACAGCTTCCCGCGCACCCGCAATACATCGATGCCGGAACGCTCTACTCCGCCGAACTCTCGCAGCCGCTCGACTTTGGCAGCGAGTCCGTCTCCTCCAAAACTCTTTCTACCGTCGGCACGCAGCCTCCGCCGGGAAGCCTCGTCCACGCTGTGCTGTTGACGCCGCTCAATTCAGCGGCAACCCTGAAGAGTGCGGATGTGGATGCCGAACTCTCGCAGCCGCTCTTCAACCAAGGAAGCCTCATCCTTCCCGCCGGAACTCGGCTCCGCGGCTCTGTCCTTCAGGTGCGGGCCGCCCGCCGCTTGCATCGCAACGGACAACTGCGCATCGCCTTTCGCGAGATTATCCTTCCCGACGGAGCGGTGCAGACGGTGGACACCAGCCTGCAGGGCATCCAGTCCGGCGCTGCAGACAATGCTCAGCTCGATGCTGAGGGCGGCGCCAAAGCGACTGCGTCCAAGATGCGATATATCTCAACCGGCACATCGGTGGGCCTGGCCCTGATCGGAAGCGGCGGAAAGAACGATGTTGGCGATGCGGGTCCGACCGCCGGGGGCGCGACCGGATTCAAGCTTATCGGGCTGATCGTCGGCATTGCCTTCCGCTCTCACACCTACGGCATCCTTATGAGCGCATATGGTGGCAGCCGATCCATCTATAACAACTTTCTCGGACGCGGGCGCGACATTGTCTTTCCAAAAAACACCGCGATGGAGATCGGCGTCGGCAACAGAACGTCGCTGCCCATGCCCGGCGTCGAGCCCGGAAAACAACGATGAAAAGAACGATGAAGCAGGCGCTCACTCTGCTTCCCATCTTCGCAATTCTGTTCTCCGGCTTGCTCCCGGCATGCGCACAGAGTGCCGTGGCCGCGCAGAACCAGCAGGCCAAGCGAGGCGCCGCAGGCCCATATACGTTGGAGATGAACACCGAAGAAGTCGTCCTGAACTGCACCGTCCTGGACAATAAAGGACAGCTCGTGAACGACCTGAAGAAGAACAACTTCAAAGCGTTTGAGGACAAAGTTCCGCAGGCCATCGTCTCACTGCAGCATCAGGACACTCCTGTTTCCATCGGCCTTATTGTCGATAACTCGGGCTCGATGCGCACCAAGCGAGCTGCCGTGACCTCTGCCGCGATCGATCTGGTGAAGGCGTCCAATCCCCAAGACGAAACCTTCGTGATCAACTTCTCCGACGAGGCATACCTGGATCAGGACTTTACCTCGGAGCTGGGTAGGTTACAGGCTGGACTCACACATCTGAGCCTGTCCGGCGGCACTGCGCTTTACGACACCGTTGTGACTGCTGCCGACAAGATGGAGCAGTCGGCAAAACGCCCCCGGAAGGTGCTCATTGTCATCACCGATGGGAATGACAATGCTTCAAAGCTCGCCCTGGACGACGCGATCCATCGCGTTCAGGACCTGCAGGGGCCCATTATTTACTCCATCGGATTGATGTTCGACAGCGACAACGGCCGCCTCGAATCGCGGCATGCGAGACATGACCTGGAGGCGCTCTCGAAGGAGACGGGAGGCATCGCCTTTTTCCCGAGCTCGCTGAAGGACGTCGATTCGGTCGCTGCCGAAGTTGCCCGCGATATTCGCAACCAGTACGCCGTCGCGTACCGGCCCGCGCGCACTCCCCGCAGCGGCTATCACACCGTCAAAGTGGAAGCGAGCGCTGCAGGGCACAGCAAGATGACCGTGCACACCCGGGCCGGCTACTTTGCGAAACCGCCTTCGCTGGCCAACTCGAAAGTCCATAGGAGCTGAGCGTATCTGTCACCGCCGGCAAGCGAATATTTGACGCCCCGATGGTGACCGCGATTGGTCTCCCGAACGAGTGGGCGTATTGTGGTTACTGTTTCGGCTGGGGTGAGCCTGGCGGATTGAATGTCGGCTTCGACATTTCCTCCTCGCGCGCTCGCGTGCCGCAACGCCAACTCCATGGGGAAAGTGAGTTACCGTTTGACGATGCTCGATCGTAGAAAATTCATCCAGACTGCTGCCCTGGCCGCTACGGCTACACATCTGAAACCTCTGTTTGCGCAATCTTCGTCAACACGTTCTCCCAATGACACCATCCAGTTCGCGCTGATCGGTGCCGGCATACAGGGCCAGCACGATACCGGCATCGCGGTGCAGGTTCCCGGAGTCAGACTCGTCGCCGTGGCCGATTGCTATGACGGCCGGCTGGCCCACTCGAAAGAGCTGTGGGGACCGGACGTCTTCACCACCCGCGACTATCGCGAGATTCTCGCGCGCAAGGATGTCGATGCCGTCCTGATCGCTACACCCGATCACTGGCACAAGACGGCTGCCGTCGATGCAATGAAGGCCGGCAAGGACGTCTATCTCGAAAAGCCGATGATCCACATCTACCCCGATGGGCCGGAGATCATCGAGACCGCGCGTTCCACCAACCGCATCATCCAGGTTGGCAGTCAGCGGGTCAGTTCGGTCATCTACGCCAAGGCCAAAGAGCTGCTCGCCTCGGGCGTCATCGGCAAGCTCAACATGGTCAGCGCCTACTGGGATCGCAACTCTTCGATCGGCGCCTGGAACTACTCCGTGCCGCTCGACGCCTCCACTACGACCTGCGACTGGCCACGCTTCCTTGGCTCCGCGCCCAAGGTTTCCTGGAATGCGGAGCGCTTCTTCCAGTGGCGCAAGTGGAAGGACTACGGATCAGGTGTGGCGGGAGACTTGTTCGTGCATCTCTTCAGCGGCACGCACTTCATCACCGGATCGCACGGCCCCACGCGCGCCATGGCAACGGGCGCCATCCGTTACTGGAAGGACGGCCGCGACGCCGACGATGTCCTGCTTGCGCTCTTCGACTATCCGGAAGGCTTCAACCTCAGCCTGCACGTGAACTTCGTCGATGGGGGCGAGGAGAGTGAAGGTTTCCTGTTCACCGGTTCCGAAGGCCTCATGACGATCGGCGGAGATACGGTCTCCGTCACCCGGACTCCACCGGAAACGGAGCCTGGGTACACCGTCTCCACCTTCACCGACGCCATGCAGCAGCAATACATCGAGCAATACGAGAAGAAGTATCCGAAGAAGCACTTCAGCGGGGCGCTGCCGGAGAACGTGCAGAAATTCACTGCGCCCGAGGGCTACTCCGACAGCTACGACCACTTCCACAATTTCTTTGACTCCGTTCGCAGCCGCACGCCCGTCGTCGAAGATGCGACCTTCGGCTTCCGCGCGGCAGGCGCTGCGCTGCTCAGCAATCTCAGCGTCCGGCGCGGTGAGGTTGTCCGCTGGAACCCAGAAACGATGAAACTCGTCGAGCATAGCTAAACCAACGGAGACCATGATGACGATTCCTTTCAAACGACTTGCGCCCCTGCTCGCTTTGCCTCTGCTCGCTCCCACGCTGGGCCACGCTCAGGACCCCGCGCACGCCACCGAGTTTCGTTTGCAGCACCCCGGCGACGGACCCGGCGGCGAACCGCGCATTGCCTTTCTCTCGCATCGCCTGGGCAACGATCACGCCGAAGGCATTTCCCTGCTGGACATGAATGGCGACAACTTTCCCGATCTGCTCAGCGGCGCCTACTGGTATGAAAATCCCGGCGCCAATGGCGGTGAGTGGAAGCAGCACCAGTTCCGCACGGTCGGCATCCACAATGAATTTGTCTCCGACTGCGGCGAGTGGATCGTCGACGTCGATCACGATGGCCTGCCGGATCTCATCACTACCGGCTGGATCGCCAACGGCCTGTGGTGGTATCGCAACCCGGGACCGAAGGCCACCGCGGCCGGCGCCACGTGGAAGGCGGAAAAGATCACAGACAGTTACGATACCGAGGGCGGAGCCTTCTTCGACATCAATGGCGACGGCAAACCCGATCTGGCGCTGGCGCACTACAATCGCGCCGGCGTTCTGTGGGTCGACTTCAGCAAGGACAAGCCGCGCGTCCACCACCTGGGCGGGCGTGCGGAAGACGGCCACGGCATCGGGGTCGCGGACATCAACGGCGACGGCAAGGCCGACGTGCTCACCACGCACGGATGGTTCGAGCAGATTGACGCCGACAACGACAAGTGGAAGTGGCACGGCGACTGGGATATCGGCGACGCCGGATTTCCCATCCTCGGCTATGACGTGAACCACGACGGCAAGCTCGACCTCATCTACGGGCAGGGCCACGGCTACGGCCTCTACTGGCTGGAGCAGGCGGGCACCGCCGATCATCCGATGTGGATACGGCACACCATCGACGAGTCGTTCTCGCAATCGCATGCACTGCTGCTCGCCGATATCGACGGCGACGGCGCGCTGGAGCTCATCACCGGCAAGCGTTATCGCGGCCACTCCGGCGCTGATCCGGGCTCCTACGATCCCGTCGTGGTGTACGCGTACAAGCTGCCCACCAAGGCACAGCTCGATGCCGCGAAATCGGGCGGTGAGGGCACAAAGGGAACAATGGAGACGATGCGGATTGCCGACAGCGCTGCGGATCCTGTGTTCACCCGCTACGCGTTATCAGTCAACGGCACAGCCAGCGCGGGAACGCAGTTCATCGCCGCAGACCTGGACCAGGATGGCGATCTCGACCTGGCAAGCGCCGGCAAGCTTGGCGTGCATGTGCTCGAAAATCTCAAAGTGAACAAGGTGCCCAAGAACGTTCGCGAAGAGACCCAGCCGCTCGAGCGCAAGTGGCCATTCCCGGGCGAGGGCAAAGAGGTCCCACAAGAGGACGGTCCTACACCGTAATCCTTATAACGAATAGTCTTCAATGACGGGTGCGCGGCGAGTTCGACCTGCGCCCCCGTCATCAGATCCTTGCGAGCTCTTCAACTCATTCCCAGCTTCCACCCAGCGCCTGGATCAGTCCGACGGTCGCGGTGAGGCGCTGGCCCTGTACCTGGGTGAATATCTCTTCGTTTGAGAGCAGCGACTGCTGGGCAAAGACCACGTCGAGATAACTGACGAGGCCGGTTTTGTAGCGGTTGGTGGCGATTACCTCGGCGCTGCGTGAATCGCTTACAGCGTTGTCTGCCGCCGCGGACTGGCGCGCGAGGTAGTGGAGCGCAGCAAGCTGGTCTTCCACTTCCTGATACGAGATCAGGACCGTTTTTTCGTATTGCAGGACAGATTGACGGTAGGACGCTTGTGCCTGGTCGACATTCGCCTTGAGGCGGCCACCGGTAAAGATGGGAGCGGTGACGGAGGTGGCAAGCGAGGCGATGGTGTTCTGCCAGTTCACGAGCGATCCGGGATTGCTGCTCTCGTAGCCGGCGACTCCGGTGAGCGAGAACTGGGGCAGGTAGGCTGCCTTGGCGACACCGATCTGCGCGCTCGCGGCGGCTGCATTGCGATCGGCAGCGGCGATATCCGGACGGCGTCCCAGCAGGTCGGCAGGCATTCCAGCGGGGATGACGGGAGGCGGAGAGAGCGTGAAAGATTCCGCAATCGAGAAGGTGGACGCAGGCCGCCCCAGAAGGACCGCGATGGCGTGCTCGGATTGCGCGCGCTGGATGTGCAGTGCCTCGATGCGAGCGCGTGTTTGGTCAAGGATGGTCTGCGCCTGTTTCACCGCGAGCTCGCTGATGATGCCCCGCTGAAACTGGTTGTTGGTGATTGTGTAGCCGCGCTCTAGATCAACGACGGTGCTCTCGAGGAGTTTGATGTCGGCATCGGTCTCGCGAAGATTGTAGTAGTCGGTCGCGACAGAAGCGGTGATGGAAAGGCGCACGAAGCGAAGGTCGGCCTGGGTTGCCTGCTGTGAGGCAGTGGCCGACTGCACCATGCGACGGATGCGTCCCCACGCGTCGATCTCGTAGTTGAGAACCAGCGGAAGCTGAATGTCATTGAAAGTGGCGGCCTTCCCATTCGTGTTGCCGTTATTGGGCCGATTCTGCGCTTCGCGCGTGCGGCCAACTGAAGGATCCGCACTCACGGTGGGAAGTTGTGCAGAATGGATAGACCGCCGAATTGCATCGGCCTGGTCGACGTGAGTGACGGCGATCTGAATATCCTGATTCGCAGCGACTGCCTGCTTTTCAAGGTCGTCGAGCGTCGCGTCGTGGAAGACGGGCCACCAGTCTGTGCCCGCAAGAACAGGTGTTGCAGGTTGCGGAGCAGACTCTTTGTACGCAGGTGGCGCGGGCACAGCGGGCGTGTGGTAGTTCGGGCCGACCATGCAACCGCTGATGAATGCGCTCAGCAGGGCGCCCGTCAGGAGTTGTGAAGCGATCCGTATATCTGTCTTCAATGAGCCGCTCATGGTCTAACTCCTTCCCGATGTTCCCGTCGATGCGGCAGGTTGACCCTGCACGCTAACGGGCATTCCGTTGACGAGATAGTCAGGCGGGCTGGCGACGATTGCATCCTTCGCGCTGAGGCCGTTGGTGATCTCCGTGGTATTGCCGAAGTCGCGGCCGATGGTGACTTTGCGGAGTTCAATTGTGTTCTTTGAAGTGATCACGGCGATCTGCGGGCCGGCGGCCTGGAAGAGGATGCTGCCCGAAGGAACGATGAGTGGACGAGTGGCGGAGGCCAGCTTGAAGTGAACCTGGCCGTAGGCACCGGGCAGGAGCTTGCCCTGGGGATTTGGGACGTCTACCTCAACCATCAGGGTGCGCGTGGCGAGAGCGATGGAATGATCGCTGCGCGTTACCTGACCGTCGAAGCTCTGGTCGGGCAGCTCGGTGAGCTGCACTTTCACGTGCATGCCTGTGGCGATCTGCTGGCTGTATGCCTCAGGGACGGAGACGAAGATGCGCATGATGTCGATGCGGGAGACGCGGAAGAGCTCAGCGCCGGTTCCGCTGTTGCCTGCGTTAATCAGGTCGCCTATATCTGTGCGCCGCTCGGTGACAATTCCGGAGAATGGCGCGGTGACGCGCTCGTAGCTCTGCTGCTGTTCGAGCTGCTTGACCTCGGCAGTGGTGGAGACGACGCTGGCCTGCTGCGACGTGAGGTTCTGGTTGTTCTGATCCACCTCCTGCTGCGCGACGGAGTCGGACTGGATCAGGTCCTGGTAGCGCTTGGCAGTTACTGTAGCCAGCGCCAGATTCGCCTGCGACTGATTCAGCGACGCACGCGAACGGATGAGCTGCTGATCCACCTCTGGGGATTCGATCTGCGCCAGTAGATCGCCGGCGTGCACGTGATGGCCGATGTCCGTATACCAATGCGCGATGTATCCACTGGTCCGGGCATAGATGGGCGCATCGGAGTAGGCCTGGAGCGTGGCCGGGAGCACCAGCTCACTGGTTGGGTCCCCCGCGTGCGGATGCAGCACGGTGACCGGCTCGGCAACCGAAGCATTGGTGCTGGCCGTGAGCGCACTCTGGGTATGCGTATTTGCGAGCCAGGTGAGCAGTCCCACCATACCGAGCAGCAGCGGTATGACAAGGAACCAGAGAAGGCGACGGGGTTTGCCGGTCGCGGGCTGCGGTGCAACAGCAGCGGCGGCTGGTTGAACAGGAGTGTGCTCCTGCGGGTGATTAGCAACATCCTCATGCAACATGGGAAACCTCCGAAGCAGGTTTGTGCGCAGCGGTCCGCGAGCGAACGAGCGCGAAGACAGTGGGCACGAAGAAGAGTGTGGCGATGGTGGCGAAGAGCAAGCCGCCGATAACGGCGCGGCCAAGAGGAGCGTTCTGCTCGCCGCCTTCGCCGAGACCAAGGGCCATGGGCACCATGCCGATGATCATCGCGGTCGCCGTCATGATGACGGGACGAAGGCGCGTGGCGCCGGCCGCAACGGCAGAGCGCAAAGCATCTCCCGACTCAGCGAAGCGCTCATTGGCAAAGGTGATGACCAGAACGCTGTTTGAGGTGGCGACGCCGATGCTCATGATGGCGCCCATCAGAGCGGGGACGCTGAGTGGCGTGTGAGTGAGAAAAAGAATCCAGCAGATGCCGGCCAATGCGCCGGGAAGCGCGGTGATGATGATGAAGGCCTCGCTCCATGACTGGAAGTTGACGACCAGCAGGAAGTAAACCAGCGCAATGGCGAAGGCGAGTCCGACGTAGAGGCCGGCAAAGGAGGAGCGCATGGTGGAGACCTGTCCGCGGATGACGAGATGACTTCCGGCGGGGAGCTGCTTCTGCGCCTGGTTGGTGATCCTGGTTACCTGTGACGCGACTCTGCCCAGGTCCGTTCCCTGCACACTGCCATAGACATCGACGACAGGCTGCACGTTGTAGTGGCTGGCGACCGCGGGCTCCTCGGTGCGGCTCATGGTCGTCAGGTTTTCAAAGAGCTGCGCGCCGGTGGGAGTGGGCGCGGTCGAGGAGGTGATCGGAATGGTTCGAACATCATCGAGCGAAGCGACCTTGTATTGCGGAGTCTGCACCGCAATGATGTATGAGACGCCATTCTTGGGATTGAGCCAGAGGTTCGGCGCCGTCTGGTAGCTGGAACTCAGAGACACCAGCAAACTGCTGGAAACGTCGCGCGTGGTGAGTCCTAACTGCTGGGCGCGTACGCGATCGAGATCGAACTGCAGCCGTGGTTGATCGAATTGCTGCTGGATGTGTACATCGACCGCGCCGGGAATGCTCCGGACCTTCTCCGCAATCTGGGTGGCTGCGGCAAAGTTTCCCAGGGTGTTGGCGCCAACGATCTGGATGTCGAGCGGCGCGGGGAGACCGAAGTTGAGCGTCTGGCTGACGATGTCTGCGGGCTCAAAGAAGAAGGAGGTGCCGGGAAACTCCTTCGGCAGATCCTCGCGAAGGCGAGCAACGTAGTCAGCGGTGGGATGATGCTTGGTCTGGAGCGAGCCCAGAATCTCCGCATCTCCACTGCCGATGGTCCCGCTGTTGCTATAGGAGAGATTGATTCCACTGGTGGGCAAGCCGATGTTGTCCAGGATGCCGCTCAACTCTGACGCGGGAATCTTCGCGCGAATGGAGTGCTCAATCTGATCGACCAGGCTTGCGGTCTCCTCGATGCGAGTACCGGTCTTGGCGCGCACATGCAGGCGGAACTGCCCAGTGTCCACGCTGGGGAAGAAGTCATTGCCCAGTACCGGCAACAGGAGGGTGCTTCCCGCGCAGAAGATGAGAAAGCCTGCCGCGAAGAGGGCGCGGCGATCCAGACAGAGCTGCAGCAGACCGGAGTAGGCGTGCTGAAGTTTCTGGAACGCAAGCTCGAAGCGATGATGAAAGCGCGCGAACCAGCCGCGCTCCTGCTCGGCCTCCGGCATGCGATTGCGCTCGACCTCTTTGCGGAGCAGGAAGAGGACCATGGTCGGAATGATGGTTCGCGAAAAGAAGTACGAAGCAAGCAGCGCGAAGACCACCGCTTCGGCCAAGGGAACAAAGAGATACCGAGGAACGCCCGTCAGGAAGAACATGGGGACGAAGACGATGCTGATGCAGATGGTTGAGACAAAAGCAGGAACGGCAATCTGTTGAGCGCCGTCCAGAATGGCCTGACGAAGCTCTTTACCCATACCTAGCTGGCGCTCGATGTTTTCAATCTCGACGGTGGCGTCGTCGACGAGGATGCCGACGGCGAGGGCGAGGCCGCCCAGGGTCATGATGTTGATGGTCTCGCCAAGCGCACTCAGAGTGAGGACCGAAGTGAGGATCGAGAGTGGGATGGAGACGCAGATGATCAGCGTGCTTCGCCAGCTCCCGAGAAAGACGAGGATCAAAATCGACGTGAGCGCGCCGGCAATGAGGCCCTCGCGCATCACCCCAACCAGCGATGCACGAACGAATATGGACTGGTCAAGCAGAGTATGCATGACGAGCTGCGGAGGCAGGGTTGCGGCGATCTTCGGCAGAGCGGCCCGCACTGCCGAGACGATGGCGAGCGTGGAGGCATTGCCGGCCTTCTGAATGCTAAGCAGTACGCCGCGCTGTCCATCCTGGCGCACGATGTTCTGCTGGACCGCGTACCCATCGCGGACATGCGCAACGTCATGAAGGTAGATCGTGGCGCCATTCACCGTCTTGACGGGAAGATTGTTCAATCCTGCAACGGTAGGCGGCGTGCCATTGAGGCCGATGTTGTATTCGGTCGCACCGATCTTCGCCGTGCCTGAGGGCAGGATGACATTCTGAGCATTGACCGCGTTGACGACGTCGGTGGCGGAAAGACCCTTCGCGGTGAGTTGCTGCGAATCAATATCCACCATGATCTGGCGGACTTTGCCGCCGTAGGGGATGGGTACAGCGGCTCCGGGAACCGTGGCGAGCTGCGGCCGGATGAAGTTGAGGCCGAGATCGTTCAATTGCTGCTCGGACATGCCTTTGCCGCTGAGTCCAATCTGGAGAATGGGTACCGTCGACGCGTCGTAGCGAATGACCAGTGGCGGAGTGATCCCGGGAGGCAGAAGCTTGACCGTAGACTGCGCCTCGGCCATCACTTCGGCGATGGCGCCATCCACATTGGCCTGCGGCTGCAGATAGACCTTGACGACGGCGACACCGTTGAGCGATTGCGACTCGATGTGTTCGATGTTGTCGACGGTGGTGGTCAGCGCGCGTTCATAGATGGAGGTGATTCGGTTCTCCATCTCCGATGGCACCAGGCCGGTGTAGGTCCAGACGATGCTGACGACCGGAACATTGATCGCCGGAAAGATATCGACCGGGGTGCGCAGAATGAAGACTGGAGCGGTAAGAAACAAGAGCAGCGCGAGAACGACAAAGGTGTAAGGGCGCGAAAGCGCGATGCGTACGATCCACATAGTGTGCCTCTCAGCAGCGGGTAAGTCGGCGCCAATCGATGGTGCCGAGTCACGCTCTGCTTAAGAACCAATCTACGGATACAGGTACGCCGTCGCGACGCCAGACTAGGCGTGAGTTAAATAACTCTTTCGGGTGTATGGGCAGTTACTGTAAATGGATGATGCCGCGGCGCAGAGCGATGGTGACGGCCTCTGTGCGATCGCTGACACCCAGCTTCATCAAGATGCTTTTGACGTGCATCTTAACCGTGTCTTCCGCGATGGAGAGCTCTGCGCCGATCTCCTTGTTACGCTTGCCTCTGGCGATTTCCTTCAGCACATCCAGCTCTCGCTGGGTGAGCTTCTCTGAACCGAGATGGTCGACCAGCTTTGCTGCAATGGCGGAAGGAACGTGCCGCTTGCCAGCGTGGACAGCCCGGATCGCGCCAAGAAGCTCTTCACGGACCATGCCCTTTACTACATAGCCTTTTGCGCCCGCAGCGAGAGCACGTTCAATGTCGGTGTCACCTTCAAACGAAGTGAGAACGATGGTGCGGGCAGTGGGCGACAGCGCAAGGATCTTGCGGATTAGATCGAAGCCGGTGGTATCGCCAAGACGAAGATCGATGAGTGTGACATCGGGACGAGTCTCGCGAAAGATTTTGAGTGCGTCCGCGCCCGATTCGGCGGCGCCGACGATCTCCATATCCGCCTGCAAGGCGACAATGCTGATCAGCCCCTCGCGCACGATCGGATGATCGTCTACGCAGAGAACACGGATTCGAGGTGTGTTACTCATCTGCGGCCGATCTCGTCGTTGCGGTTTTGCGCAACCATCGCGCCTTCACGCGAGCCCACATGGATAACGCCGTGTCGGACCCGGAATAGGCAATGCGAGCGGGAACGACAAGGCGAACTCGAGTTCCGCCGGCCGCGGTCGACTGAATTGCAAGCGTAGCTCCAATCCTGGCGGCACGCTCACGCATGCCCTGCAAGCCGAAGTGCCCGGGCATGCCCGATTCGAGAACGGCGGGCTGGATGCCTTGCCCTTCATCTTCGACCAGCAGAGTGAAGCGTCGGGGAGAGTAGTGCAACCATACGTCGATATTGCCGGCAGTGTGTTGCAGCGCGTTTCGCAAAGCCTCGCGCGCTATCTGGGCTATCTCTTCGCCGCTGCCGGCACGCAAGGGCAAGTCTTGCCCGTCGATCCGATAGCGGATACGCTCGCACCGTTCTTCCGGGAAAGACGCCGCCGCCAGCTTGATGGCCGCGAGAACGTCCTGCTGGGTGTATGTGGTTGCTCGCAATGTCGTCAGTGCGCCACGGCCTTGCACGAGCGCTGCTTCGGAGAGTTGAAGGGCTCGGCTGAGCATAGGCTTTCCTGCAGCCTGGGGAGGAGTTACTTCATCGGCGATCTCCAGTTGCAGACTGATTCCCATAATGTCCTGCAGCAGATTGTCGTGCAGGTCCTGGGCAACGCGCGAGCGTTCGTCCAGCCGCTCTTCAAAACGCCGCCGAAGTCCCGCTGCAGCGGAACGAATCCTGAGCCGCACGAAGAGAACAGCCGCAAGCAGCACGCCCACGACACATAGCGCAAGGAACCACCTCGTCTGATAAAAGGCTGGTGCCAATGTGAACGCCAATGCTGCGGGCGCCGTGCTCCAAAGGCCGTCGCCATTGGCAGCCAGAACTTCAAAGCGGTATTTCCCTGGAGGCAGATTTGTATAGGTCGCAAAGCGCCGTGTCGATCCCTCCTGCCATTGCGAATCGAAGTTCAAGAGCCGGTA
>JAUTWX010000363.1 GCA_030838385.1 Acidobacteriaceae bacterium | reverse complement strand
TTCATACCGCCGAGGGCCGATTGAGCCAAGTTCCCCTCAACTTTACTGATCTTGTCGAGCCTGACCCGTATGTGGTCGTGTCTTCTGGTCGTGCCTATCTGGGACTGAAAGACTTGCTGGGACTGGTCGATCTTCTGCGGGATCTGGAGCGGGAGAGTGATAATGGAGTGTAAAGATATTTATGCCGCTTGTGTAAAGACATTTACGCCGTCAGACCACGGAGCTTAATGGATCATTAGGGGGTAATGGCGGTTTTGTTTGTAGCTGTGAAGTACGTACACTTGTTAAATGCTCGTGCTAACAGGCCTTGACATAGCGACGATTGGCGGCATATTTATATTTACATAATGGAGGTGGTATGGCAGAGAAGAAGCGTGGATCGGAAGACTCTCGTAAAGCAGCGGCAGTGCGTCAGCATGGCAGCCTTAATCCGCGCCCTGAGGGCGTCGGCAACGATCTTTTCCGCACGTACGATTTCTTCGACCCCAACGATCTGGTGCAGGTGAAGTACGAGATGCTGCGCCAGGTGTCGGTTGAGAGAGGCAGCGTTACCGAGGCTGCCATCCAGTTCGGCCTCTCCCGGCCTTCGTTTTATGAAGCGCAGACTGCATTTCAACAGGATGGTCTTGTAGGGCTGCTGCCGGAGAAGCGAGGACCCCGGCGGGCACACAAGCTGAGTGCGGAGATCATGGAGTTCCTGCAGAGAGAAAAGGCGGAAGGTCCCGAGCTCAGTGGAGCCGCTCTTGCAGAGAAGCTGTGGAAAGAGCGACGGTTGCGCGTGCACCGGCGAAGCATCGAACGCGCTCTGGCGCGGCGGGAAAAAAAACTCTCCTCGCCAACGGCCGGGCGGAGTTAGCTGGCATGGCGTGGCGGGAGCTGACCGCGCATTACAAGGAGTTGCGAGCGCAATCGCTTGCAGCTTCCGGCCGCGGCCTGGGACTGACGCTTTTCCTGCGCGAAGGAATGTGCGCGTGGGTGCATGCTTGCGCCCAAAGCATCCTCGATGCGTGGCAGAGGAAGATGGAACGGCCTGTCCGCGAATCTCGCGCTGGCATATCGATACCGCCGGAGCTCCCGATGTTGCTGGCCGGTCTTGCACTTCATGTCTGTGAGGAGGCTGTCGTCCTATGATGGAGCTCGGCGATAAGGTAACGGCTGTGCATCTGAAGCGGACAGCATATCTTTATGTGCGGCAGTCGACCCTGCGGCAAGTGGTCGAACACACCGAGAGCACCAAGCGTCAGTACGCGCTCAAGCAGCGGGCCGTGTCCCTTGGCTGGCGGGTCGAGCAGGTGATTGTGATCGACAGTGACCTTGGAGAGTCCGGCGCATCGACGGTGGATCGCGACGGCTTCCAGAAGCTGGTGGCGGAAGTCAGCATGGGACGCGCCGGCATCGTGCTCGGCCTTGAAGTCTCACGGTTGGCGCGCAACTCGGCGGACTGGCACCGGCTGCTTGAAATCTGCGCGTTCAACGACACGCTCATCCTCGACGAAGACGGCGTCTACAATCCCAGCGCGTTCAATGACCGCTTGTTGCTTGGCCTGAAAGGCACGATGAGCGAAGCCGAATTGCACGTTATGCGAATGCGCATGATCGGCGGAGTGCTAACCAAGGCGCGTCGTGGAGAGTTATGCCCACTGCTGCCAATCGGCTTCGTGTACGACGATGAAAACAAGGTCGTGCTCGACCCTGACCAACAGGTGCAGGAGTCGGTCCGTCTGATCTTCTCGCTGTTCCGCCGCACCGGATCGGCTTATGCTCTGGTGCGCCATTTCCGCGACAAGGGACTTCTGTTCCCATCGCGTCCTCTTTTCGGTCCGAACCGCAACGAACTGCTCTGGGTTCCGTTGCAACGGAGCACGATCATGCGCGTGCTCAACAATCCTCGCTACGCCGGCGCGTACTTTTTCGGACGGACACGCGGGCGACGGAGGCCGGAAGGAGGCCGCCCCAACAGCTCAAAGCCTGTCCCAAAAGAACAGTGGCACGCGCTGATCCGGGAAGCACATCCTGGCTATATCGAGTGGGAGACGTACGAAGGCAATCTGAAGAGGCTGGAGGAAAACTGCCGCGCTCACCCGATCCATCTGAAGGTGCCGCCGCGGGAAGGCCCCGCGCTGCTGCAGGGCTTGGCAATCTGCGGCAACTGCGGTCGGCGGATGGCGATCCGGTATCACTGGCGAGGCGCCGAACTTGTCCCCGATTATCTGTGCCAATACCAAACGGTGGAAAAGCTAGAAAGAGCTTGCATGTCGGTACCCGGAGCGAATGTCGACAACGCTGTGAGCGCTCTGTTGATGGAAGCGGTGACTCCGGTGGCGCTTGAGGTCTCGCTGGCCGTGCAGCAGGAGTTGCTCTCACGCCTGGAGGAGGTTGACCAACTTCGCTTAAAGCAGGTGGAGCGAGCGCGACAAGAAGCCAATCTGGCGCAGCGACGTTATATGCAGGTGGAACCGGAAAACCGCCTGGTGGCCGACACGCTCGAAGCGGAATGGAACCGGAGGCTTCAGGCTCTTGCCGAAGCGCGGCTGGAATATGAACGTCAGCGCTCGCTTGATCGGCAGCTCCTCGATCAGGAAAAGCGAGAGAAGATCATGGCGCTGGTATATGACTTCCCTCGCATCTGGAAAGATCCTGGAACACCGGTGCGCGAGAAGAAGCGGCTGGTGGCCATGATGATCGAGGATGTGACTCTGACACGAGGGACAGAAATCACGATGCACGTTCGCTTCAAAGGCGGCCTTACTCGCACCCTCAGCGTGCCGATCGCGCTGAATGCGTGGAAGAAATACATGACCGCTCCGGCCGTGCTCGCCGAGATCGATCGGTTGCTTGACGATCATACCGATGCAGAGGTGGCGAGAATCTTGAACGAGCGCGGCCTGGCCTCGGGACGGAGAATGAAGTTCACCGGCCAGATCATCGGCGCGCTCCGTAAAGGAAATCGCCTTAAAAGCAGGTACGAAAGGCTTCGGGAGCGGGGTATGCTGGACGTGAACGAGATGGCCGCTGTGCTGGGGACATCCATGCGAACCATCTATATTTGGCATCGGCAAGGGCAGCTAAAACCACATCGCTACAACGACTCTGGAGCTTACCTCTATGAGGTACCCGAGGCCGACTCTCCGCTTCGCAGCCAACACCGTAAATACCGAAGGGGAAAATCCGCAAACCAACTTGTACACCTAACCAACAACGAGCTGCAGCATGAAGCGTAGTCCAGGGATCCGCTCCCTGCTGGACCTGGAGGAATCTAAGTACAGCATCGAGCAGATCGTCGCCAAGACCGGAACATCGCCCGCCTACATCGCGGGTTCTGTGGTTAACGACATAAGCCGGTTTATGTCGCATAGTTGCTTATGTGGTCTGCATAGTTGAAGGCGCCTTGAGCCCAGAGATGGTAGAACTTCTATGATGTCGTTTGCGTACAGACATTCGGGATATCGGCTCTCATCTGGGTTGCGACAGCCTAAGTAGTGACAATTCGACATTGCAGATCGGACGGGCATGATGAACACCGCCACAACGAAGGAACGGATTCACGAAATCTCTCCGCGTTTCGAAGCTAGGTTTGCTGGTTGCCTCTACCTGCTCATCATCCTTGGTGGTCTCTTTGCTCCATTTGCGATTTCGCCGTCTGGCATGATGCTTGGGGAGGCCGCATTGCCGACTACCGCGAAGATCCTGGCGGAGAAGCCGCTATACGTCATAGGTGGGGTTGCGCAGCTGCTGGTGTACACATGCGATATCGGCGTGGCGCTAATCTTCTACGAGCTACTGAAGCCGGTACATAGACGTCTCGCTTTAGCGGCGACCTTCTTCAGGCTCGTTTTTGTCGCAGTGGCTAGTGCCAACATGCTGAACCATTTTGCACCCGTGATTCTTCTCAGTGGGGGGAATTATTTGAGCGCATTCTCACCCAACCAGTTGCAGGCGCTCGCCCTAGTATTTATCAGGCTGCGCACCTATGGCTTCGACATCGCACTACTCTTTTTTGGTTTTCATTGCCTCTTCGCTGGATACCTGTTTTTTAGGTCGACCTTTTTCCCTCGCGTTCTCGGCCTGGCGCTGGCGATTGGGGGACTGGGCTACATCGCGAATATTACGGCGACTGCGATCCCACCCGCGACTGCCGCGCATCTCTT
>JAUTWX010000076.1 GCA_030838385.1 Acidobacteriaceae bacterium | reverse complement strand
GATGGACATCGCCGCCGCCATTCAGCAGCGGATCATCTCCAGCGACCTGCCCGCCGTCCCAGGCTTTGCGCTCCGCGCCCGCACACTCCCCTGTACCGAGGTCGGCGGCGATTTCTACGACGTCATTTGCACGGACGACGGCTGCGTCGCCATCGTCGCGGACGTCTCCGGCAAAGGGATGTCGGCGGCACTGCTCGCCTCCATCGTGCACGGCATGATGTACGCACAGATCAACAGCGGCGCCTCACTGGTGGACGCAGTCAGCGCGGTCCATGCATTCCTCTGCGCTCGCGTCTCCGGCACTAAGTACGTCACACTCGTCGCCCTCCGCTGCCGGCGGGACGGCTCGGCCGAGATGGTCAACGGCGGGCACGTTCCGCCGCTGCTGGTCGAACCCAACGGTCGCGTCAGCCTTATCGAGGACGGCGACATGCCGGTGGGCATGATGCCCGAGGCCAGCTTCCACGCCATCCCGCTCCACCTCCCGTCAGGCGGCCGCATGGTGTTGTTGAGCGACGGAGTCAGCGAATCGGAAAACCCTGCAGGAGAGCAGTTTACCGTCCCGCACTTCGAGCAGTACCTCACCGGAGAAAATCCCATCGCCGCCATCTTTACCGCGGTAGAACGCTTCAGCGACGGTGTTCCTCAGGCCGACGACCGTACCATGCTCACCATCGACCGGCTGGTCTGAAATACCGGAGGGGCCCAATCAAACTGCTGCTCAAATTCAACCTGATTCTCGTCACTCTGGCAGCCCTCGGGCTCCTGGTGGTCGCATTCGTTGCACACAACTTTCTTCAGGAGAATGCTCGCGCTCAGGTTCTACAGCAGGCCGAACTCATGATGGAGAGTGCCAGTTCGGTTCGCCGTTACACTTCGGACGAGCTCAAGCCACTGCTGATGGGCAATCCAAAATATCAGCAGGAGTTTCTGCCGCAGATCGTTCCCGCTTACGGCGCCACCACCACCTTCGCCAAGTTGCGCACGAAATTCCCCCAGTACACCTATCGAGAGCCCGCCCTGAACCCCACAAATCCCCAAGACCGGGCGGTGGACTGGGAAGCAGATGTCATTCAGCACTTCCGCAATCACCCCAGCGACTCTGAGCTGGTAGCCGAGCGGGCCACGCCAACCGGCACTGCGCTCTACCTCGCGCACCCTATCGCCGCCCTTCCCACCTGCCTGCAATGCCACAGCGATCCTTCCGCCGCGCCTGCGTCGATGATTCGCAAGTACGGCGCGGACCATGGTTTCGGATGGCAGCCGAACGAAATCATTGGGGCGCAGATCGTCTCTGTGCCCACTGCGGTGCCGGTCAGTATTGCAGGCAATGCCTTTCGTTCACTCATGCTCTCGCTCACCCTCACATTCGCGGCGCTGATTGTGGCCACCAACGTGATTTTGTTGTTGCTCATCATCCGTCCGGTACGCCGCCTCGCCCGGGTCGCCAACCAGGTCAGCACCGGGCAACTCGAGGGGGCAGAGTTACCCGTCCGCGGCAAGGACGAGATCGCCGAGCTTACCGCATCCTTCAACCGTCTCTTTACAAGTCTGGCGAAGGCGATGCGTCTGCTGGGGTAAGCAGATCGCCAGCGGACGTCAGTATTGCCCGCTGATCCTCAAATGGCTGTGCACCGCAGCGAGGAACCGCTGCCGTGCCGGTGGCGAGGCGATCTCCTGCGCCAGAGCGTCACACATCTCGCGCAGGTTGGTCGTGCTGCTCGAAGCACGGCGCACCAGCACTCCTGCGATCGGACCCACGTGTTCCGCCAGTTGCCGCGTGATTTCGCTCAGTGACTCTGGCCGGTGCGCGCCCGTCGGCCGCGGAGAACCTGGCATAGTCGGCGCCGGAGCCTGCGCCACCCGTACCTGCGAAACATCTCCCGCCGGCGTGCTGCGGAGCCCATCTTCGTCCAGAGCCGCAAGGAAGGCCTCGGCTGTCTGCCACCGTTCCCGTGGATTCTTGGCCAGCGCGCGCATCGCCGTGGCCGAGAGTGCTGCCGGAATCTTCGGATTGATCTGACTCGGCGGTACTGGCGCATGCTGCAGATGTCCCGCGATGACCTGGATGTGAGTGGAGCCTTCGATCGGCAGCCGGCCGGTGATCATCTCGTAGAGCGTGACGCCGACAGCATAAATATCCGATCGAGCGTCGTGCGGCTCGCCGGAAATATGTTCCGGCGCAATATAGTGCATCGATCCGACCAGTGCGCCGGTCGTGGTCAGCCGCTGGTCGGGGGTGCCCAGCGCGGTCGCCAATGCCAGGCCAAAATCGAGCAGTTTCACTTCGCCCCGGGGCGTGATCATGATGTTCGACGGCTTGATGTCGCGGTGGACGATGCCGCGCCCGTGGGCATAGCGCAGTGCTTCCAGCACCTGCCGCGTGTAGCGCAGCGATTCTTCCAGGGTCAGCCCGGCCGGGAGGCGCCGCCCCAGGTCTTCGCCTTCCACGCACTCCATGATCATCACCATCTCCTCCTGGTGACGGAAGGCGGTGTGCAGCGTGGCGATGTTCGGATGCTGCAGCGTTGCCAGCAGACGGATCTCGCGCACGAAGCGGTCCATCATCTCCTGCGCCTGCGTGCCGGAGGCTGGCCCGGCGCGCAGCAGCTTCATCGCCTCCATGCGATCCGAGATGGTGTGCCGGACGCGGTACACCTCGCCCATGCCGCCATAGCCGAGCGTTCCGAC
>JAUTWX010000539.1 GCA_030838385.1 Acidobacteriaceae bacterium | reverse complement strand
CATTTTCAATGTCTCTCCCAAGCGACATAAGGGCGTGCGGCCCGCCCAGGAGATGCTGCGGCAGCATCGAAAGCCTATTGTCGACAAGGTCGCGTATTGGAGCGGCGTGCAACGTCCGATCGTCAAGGAACTAGTGGAAGCCATCTGCAAGCGTGTTGAGGACCTCGGTCTGCGCGTGGACGTTCGACGCGAGTCCGAGCACCTCACGGAGTTCACGGTGTACGCAACCGCACTCTCAATGAATTACCTGGTCCGTGGGAAATTCATTCATTCCTGAGGCGTGCCGGCAGTTGCCGTCACTCCGATTGGAGGCCGCATGACTGGAGGGAAGTTGAAAATCACCGTGCTGTACGACTTGTGGGAAGAAGAACCTGCCGAAGTCCAGGAAGAAGTTCCTGCACCGCGCAAACGCAAGGGGCAGACGAAACGCAAGAAGAAGCCGGTAAAGCACGACCGCGAAGAAATCTTCGAAGCCTTGCAGAAGCTCGGTCATGAGCCGTCGTATTACGTTCTCGACGGTCGCCCGCAATCGCTGCTCGGACTCGCAAAATGTGGCGCCGATCTCATTTTCAACCTCACGGAATCCTATGCGGGCGACGACACCAAGGAGATGCACGTCACTGCATTCCTGGATATGATCGATATCCCCTACACCGGCTCGGGACCGCACGCGAACATGCTTGCGCAGGATAAATCGATCGCCAAGAAAATGTTCGCTTTTTACGGGATTCAGTCACCCTACTTCGCGACAGCCTATCGCGGCACCATCGACCACGCACATGACATCTCGTTCCCACTCATCGTGAAACCCACCTCCGAAGATGGCTCCATCGGCATCGATGCAGCTGCCGTAGTGACCAGCGTGAAGGAGTTGATGGAGCGCGTCCACTATATACAGACGGAATTCGATTCTCCTGCGTTGATCGAGGAGTACATCGAAGGACGCGAGATCTACGCCGCCATCCTCGGCAGTTACGAGAACGCACATGCACTTCCGCTTGTGGAACTTGATCTTTCGAAACTTCCGAAGGGCATGCCCAGGATCGCCAGCCAGGATGTGAAATTCGAGAAAGACACAGAAGCCTATAAGCTGACGAAATCGGCGATCGCCGAAGACCTCGATGAAGAAACCGTAACCAAGCTCACCGAGATCGCGATAAGGGCTTATCGCGCTGTCAAGCTTCGCGATTATGGCCGCATTGACATGCGCGTATCGAGCAAGGGCGAGGTGTATGTCATCGAAGCGAATCCGAATCCATGGCTCTCCAGCGGACAGGAGTTTGCCATGGCCGCAAAGAAATCCGGCCTCTCCTATACCCAAATGATCGGGGAGATCGTGGACCTTGCGATGGCTCGGCATGCCTGAAAGATGGCAAAATTCAGGTCAGTAGCGGCGCACGGTCTACTCGAATGGGACGATACGACGGGCACACCAAAAACGAAAACCGCCCGGACGCTGCGAGTTAATCCTTACGGGGTCAAGAATGAGTCTTATTGGGTAATCGTCTTCGTGTAGAAGCGGTTCATATCCTCACGGAATTCCTTCAGCGCCTCGACGTTCAGATAGATCATGTGGCCCGCAGGATAGTAGCCGAACTCCACATTGCTGCGCAGCGCCGGCTCCAGATACATGTGGCCCAGGTCGTATTCCGTCGAGAAGAACGGCGTCGCCAGGTCGAAGTACCCATTCGCCGAGAAGACCTTCAGCTTTGGATTCTTGCGCATCGCATCCGCCAGGTCGCCCGCCACATACGGCAATTGCAGCGGGCTTTCGCGGCCACGAACCTTGTGCTTCCAGTTCCACGACTCATTCACCTTCGGTCCGGAGACATAATACGTATCCGCTGTGGTGTCGTTCAGGTCTCGCGCCAGATATTCGTGAAATGCGGCGATAAATGCGCCGGAGATCCCCGTGTCCGACGGATCGTACGCCGGGGTCTCGCCCGCGGCATCCACGTCCGTTCCCTCAAAACGCGCGTCGTATCGCCCCATAATCTCGCGCTCGCCGCGCAGCAGCTCTTTGCGAAAGCGAAACGGGCTGATGCGCAGGTTGGTCTGCTTCAAATACTCGACGCTCAGCCCCGTATACGCACTCAGCTTCTGCGCCACCGCATCTTTCTCCGCCGCCGGCAGCGCATCGCCCTGCGCCAGCGCCTCGGCATACCGCCCGCGCGCATAGCGGCGCACCTCTTCCAGAAATGCCTTCAAATCCGCCGGCTTCTGCGCCAGCTTGTTGTGGAACCACGCAATCGCCGCGTACGACGGCAGATAGACGATCGGCTCCGTGTCATAACCCGGCACGCGCACGCCATAATTCAGAATCGACGAGATCAGCACCACGCCGTTCAGTTCGATCCCCTTCTCCTGCAGCGCATCCGCCAGCGCCGCGGAGCGCGTCGTGCCGTAGCTCTCGCCCATCAGGTACTTGGGCGAATTCCAGCGCTTGTTCACCGTGATATAGCGCTCGATGAAGCGCTCAAACGCCTTCACATCCTCGTCCGTGCCCGTGAAATCCTTCTCCGTCGCCTTGCCCACCGGCTTCGAGAAGCCCGTCCCCACTGCATCGATGAACACCAGATCCGTCTTGCCCAGCAGACTGTATTCGTTCGGCACCAGCTTGTATGGCGCCGAACCCGTCGCGTCCGGACTCGCCGTCACCACCCGCATCGGCCCTACCGAACCCATGTGCAGCCAGATCGTCGCCGCCCCCGGTCCGCCGTTGTACAAAAACGTGATCGGCCGCGTCCCGCCGTCGGCAACACCATCTTTCGTGTACGCCACATAGAAGACGCTGCCGTACGGCTTGTCGTCGTCATCGTGGATGACCAGATTGCCCGCCGTCGCCGTGTAGGGCACCGGCGCGCCTGCCGCCTTCCACTCGTGATGCGTCACCACCGCCGACTCCGGCGGCACCGGCGTCTGCTTGTCATCCTTATGTTCCGCCTTCGCGTCGTCCTTCTTCTCGTCCTGCGCATGCAGCGCAACGTGGCCAAGAACGATGGTGAAACTCAAGCAGACAGCAGCGAGAAAGCGGAAGATTCCAGCCAATCAGGGCCTCCGAAAACATCATCAAAATCGGTGTCAGCAGAATACCGCAGCTTGCCTTCCGCGGCCGTCGCTTGCGTCCCTTCCTCGCTGCCGATACCGTTCGATACAGAGCCGCAATCTAAACAGAGGAGTCGCACGTGCCATGAAAACTCTGCAGGGGCCATCGATCCATCTTGCGCAATTCAGCAGCGATGCGCCGCCCTTCGACACGCTACCCTCGATCGCGAAGTGGGCCGCCGCCCTCGGCTTTCGCGCACTGCAGATCCCCGCCTGGGACGGCCGGCTCCTCGATCTCGCACGCGCAGCCGAGAGCCAGACCTACTGCGACCAGATCACCGGCACTCTCGCCGAACACGGCCTCGTCGTCTCCGAGTTATCCACACATGTGCTCGGCCAGCTCGTCGCCGCACACCCCGCCTATGACGACCTGCTCGATTCCTTCGCTCCACCAGCGGTGCACGGCAACAGAGGCGAGCGCACCGCGTGGGCCGTCACCCAGCTCCAGCTCGCCGCGCGTGCATCCCGGCGCCTCGGCCTCACAGAAGTCGGCACCTTCTCCGGCGCGCTGGCCTGGCCCTATCTCTATCCCTGGCCGCAGCGTCCTGCCAGTCTCGTCGACACCGCATTCGCCGAACTCGCCCGCCGCTGGCAGCCCATCCTCGATGTCTACGATGAACAAGGCGTCAACCTCTGCTTCGAGCTGCATCCCGGCGAAGACCTGCACGACGGTGTCACCTTCGAGATGTTTCTCGCGCGCGTCCACAATCATCCGCGCTGCCACATCCTCTACGACCCCAGCCACTTCGTGCTCCAGCAGCTCGACTACCTCGCCTTCCTCGACATCTACCGCGAGCGCATCCGCATGTTTCACGTCAAGGACGCCGAGTTCCGCCCCACTGGCCGCCAAGGCGTCTACGGCGGCTATCAGCCCTGGATCGATCGCGCCGGCCGCTTTCGCTCGCTCGGCGATGGTCAGGTCGATTTCCGCACCATCTTCTCCAAACTCGCGCAGTACGCCTTCCCCGGCTGGGCCGTCCTCGAGTGGGAGTGCTGCATCAAGAACGCCGAAGACGGCGCGCGCGAAGGCGCCGCATTCATCCGCGACCACATCATCCGCGTCACCGAAAAAGCCTTCGATGACTTCGCCGCCACCAATACCAGCCAGCAGACCCTCAACCGCATCCTCGGCCTTGATTGACGATCGAGCGCAGCGCTTCCCGCCTCGCCGCCATCCAAACGGAGGAGACCGACAGGAGACACGCGTGGCGAAGCCATCCAATGCAAACGGCAACAACGAACCGCAAGTGCTGCTCATCGCGCAGGTGCGAGCCCATCTGGTCACCGGCGAGTCCTTTGACCTGCTGCCCATCAAGCATGAGCAGGATGTGAAGAGTGAAGTCGAGTCGCTCGTCGAAAGCTGGTCGCAGTCTGGTTTCCTCGTCCACGGCCGCTTCATCTATCCCTGGCATCAGGTGAAGC
>JAUTWX010000536.1 GCA_030838385.1 Acidobacteriaceae bacterium | reverse complement strand
CGAGCCCAACTCCGTCACCAGTCCGCCGGAACTCTCGCGATAGAGCCTCCAGTTGATCAAATGATCGAGCTTTCCGTCCGGGTCCGGGCTCGGCACCGGTCGCCGCCAGTTGTTGTTGCGGTGCCAGTACGCGTACACGTGCGTCGGCTCGCCGATCTTGCCTTTCTTTACCTCTTCCACCGCCGCGCGCACCCACGGCGCATAGCGATACTGGAGTCCAATCTGAAACAGCGCTCCCGGTGCATTCGCCGCTGCATAGATCTCCCGGCATTGCTCCGGTGTAAAACCCATCGCCTTCTCGCCGTACACCGGCCGATTGGTCTTCAGCGCAGCCAGCACGTGCTCGGCATGGAGCGCCAGCGGTGTCGCCACATAGATCACGTCCAGGTCCTTGCGCTCCAGCAGCTCGCGGTAGTCTTTCGTGGCGGGCATATCCGAGCCCACCAGACGATTCACCTGCACATACCGAGGCTCGTAGATGTCGCAGATCGCCGCAATCCGCACGGCGGGGACATGTAACAGTTGCCGTATTAATTCCTGTCCGCGGCTTCCCGATCCGATCACGCCGACGCGCAACTCGTCCGCCTTTGCCGGCTCGGCCAGCGCTCGCGCACCACCCAAGCTCATCGCCAGCCACGCCGCCGATGCACCACCCAGCATCTCCCGTCGATTCACTCCGTCCGCTCCTTCATCCCACTCCCTTTACGATCAGTCCCAGATCTTTGTTCTAGTCATCCCAACCAGATCGTCATCAATCATCATCATCCCGACCGGAGCATCGCTCGCAGAGTGATCGGCGAAGTGGAGGGATCTGCTGTTCCTCACTCAGCATCACCACCAAAATGGGTGCCCCATCCTGATCCTGAGCAACGCGATGGAGAAGGGTGGGATACCACCACACTCAACCTTGAGATCCCTATTTCGTCGTTCGATTTTCCCACCGATATCTCTCGATCACACCGCCTGCCAGCACCACCAGCGCCGCATCCGCCTGCGGCAGCGATGCTATCACCCGCCGCCGCCCTGCCCCATCCAGGACGAACATCACATTCGACAACGCATCGCTGTCCGTCGCCGAAGGCGCAATCACCGTCGCCTGCAGCCGTCCCTCCACAGGACGCAGCGTGCGCGGGTCCATGATGTGGCAGTACTGGTGTCCCCCAACGACGAAGTGCTTCTCCGAACAGTTCGCCGTCGAGAGCGATGTATCGCGCAGCACCACAGTCGAGATAGATGCGCCCGTCGAAATAGATGCGCCCGCACCCCGCGGATCAGGCACCCGCACTTTCCATCCCCGCGCATTGGGTGGCGCGCCCAGTCCGTAAATCGTGCTCGAACCTGCAGAGAGCAGCGCCGCCTTCACGCCGTCCGCGCGCAATGCATCGACAGCCCGATCCACGGCAAAGCCCTTGCCGATACCGCCCGGATCGAGTTCCACACCCGGCGCGGTAAAGCGCACCTTGCGCGTGCCCGCATCCAGCACCACCCGCTTCCAGCCGGTCTCCGCGCGGACCTTCGCCAGCTCCGCATCGCTAGGCACGTGACCCGTGCTGCGAAAAAATCCCCACGCCTTCATCAATTTTCCAACCGTGATATCGAAGGCGCCATCGGAGCGCGCACTCCATCCCAGCGATTCCTTCAGGAAACGAAAGGTCTCCGGATCGGTGGTGACCGGATGGTTCGCGGCTTCATGGTTGATCCGCGAAAGCTCGCTCTGCGGCCGATAGTTGCTCAACAGCGCGTCCAGTTGATCCACAATGCCGAAGACGCGCTCCGCCTCGCGATCTGCAGCCGCGGCATCCGCCGCATATATATAGAGGGTGAAGTCAGTCCCCATCGCAGGATGCACCCGCGTGAAAAGCTGAGGGAGCGAAGGCGAGGAGCCTTGAGCGACCGAGAGGATTGCCGGCAATGCAACAATCCATGCACAGATCGCCGCCGCTCGTCTGCGGCGCCGCCGCAACGGGTGCCCCATCCTGAGCAAAGCGAAGGAGAAGGGCGGGATACCACGAAAGCTTTCACCTTTCACCAGTCGGCTGACTGGCCGACTCGCTGACCTGCCGATTCGCTGCTCCTCACAAATACGCATCCATCTTCGCCGCCATCGCCTCCTCCAGCGTAATCCGCCGCTTCTGGCGGTACGCGAGATTCGCCATGTGCGCTGCGATCGCCGACTTGTAGCCGTTGTCCACCGAAGCGTTTGGCTGCTTGCGATCGCGAATGCACTCGAACCAGTTCGCCATGTGGTCCGTGTCTTTGGACTCACCCTTCAGCACGGTGGTTTCCGGATTGTTCACCTTCTCCGGAAGATAAGTAATTGACGACTGGGACCTGCCCGTCACCATGTCCGTCGATCCCGACACATGCTGGATCGTCCCCTTGTCGCCTAGAAAATGCTCGCCCAGTCCGTACCGGCTGTTGCTGAAGGTCGACTGCCAGTTCACCAGCAGATCCGGATACTCGAGCGACACCATCATCGTGTCCGGCACCTGCCGCTTATCCTTCTCCGAAAACACGCCGCCCATCATCGACGCCGATTTCGGCAGATCCAAGTCCAGCGCCGTAATGATCCACGCGACCTGGTGCACCATGTTCTCCGTCACGTTCCCGCCGGAGAACTCCCAGAATAACCGCCAGTTGATGTACTTGAAGCCATCGAACTTCGGCTCCTTGCGGCCGTCCAGAAACAGCTTCCAGTTCACGTGATCGGGATCGCAGTCCGAAGGCACCGGCCGCACCCACTGCCCTTTGCCGATCGGCGTGTTGCGGCTCATCCACGCATCCACGCTGCACACCTTGCCGACTTTCCCGTCCTTGATCCACTGCAGCGCATCCTTCAACTCGCCCGAGCTCTCATGCTGTAGCCCGATCTGCACCACCTGCTTCGACGCCGCGGCCGCCTTCCTGCACTCCACCGCACCGGGAATATCCCACGTCATCGTCTTCTCGGAGTAGAGGTCCTTCCCCGCCTGCAGTGCCGCAACAAAATATTTCGTGTGCAGGTGCAGCGGTGTCGCGTTGATCACCGCGTCGACGTCCTTGCTCTCCAGCAGCTTCATCGGATCGTCGTACATCGTCGCGTTCGGCACCACCTGCTTCGCCATGTCGCGCCGCCGGCTGTAGATGTCCGCAATCGCTACGCATTCGATGTTCGGCTGCTTCAGCGCAGTCTTCAGATCCTCCATGCCGCGATCGCCCGCACCAATCAGTCCAATGCGGATACGATCGTTCGCCCCCAGCGCTCGCGCCGTGGGCAGCAACGTCGCCGCCGCCAACCCCATACCTGCCTGTCCCAGAAACTCCCGCCGTGTCGTCATCCTCATCCTCTCTTCAGCACCGCACATCAACACTGCACCCCAGCATTCGCCAGCACCTTCTTCAATCCCGCCATGCTCACGCGCGTCGATGCTTCCGGCGTTCCCGCGCCGCGCCAATGCGTCTCCAGGCTGATCGCGTAGTGGTAACGCATCTTCAGCAAATCCCGGATCTGCCCCGGCCATCCCACCACGCCATCGCCCACCGGAGCCCATGCATACTTCTCGCCAGGTTTGTAGACCACATCCTTCGCATGGCAGTGGCCGATGCGCGCCTTCGGTAACAGATCGAAGCCCTTGCTGTACGGATACTCCCCGAGCGTCGCCGCATTGCCCGGATCCCAATTCAACATGAAGTTCTTATTCGTAACCGCCGCGAGTGTCCTCTTCGACTCCACCCCCGTCGCCGTGTTGCAGCTCATCTCGTTTTCCAGCAGCAGGATCAGCCCATCCTTCTCGCACCGCGCCGCCGCCTCGCGCAGCTTCTGGTCCATCGCCGCGCGATACGGTTTCTGGTCCTCCAACCGCCAGAAGTCGAAGCACCGGATGCGATCTGTCTGGAACGCCTTCGCCAACGCGATGCACCGCTCCAGCAGCTTGTCCTGCGCGCTCATGTCGAAGTCCGCATGAAACTGATCGCGCTTCTCGCTCTGCTTCGAGCGTGGCGCACCGGGCCAGTCCACCTTGAACAGCGGACTCGCAATGTCGGTCACGCGCAGCCGGTGCGCCTCCAGAATCTTCCGCGCGTCATCCACTTCCTTCGCATTCAGCTCGGTGATGTTCTTGTTCCACATCCCGCGCAGCTCAATCCAGCTCAGTCCAAAATCCTTCGCTGCAATCGAGCACGCCTTCTCAAAATCCTGCGTGATCTCGTCGTTGATCACCGCCAGCCGGAACGGGCAGCCGCTCATACCCGCACCCCCAGCGACTCCAGATACTGCTTGCTCATCCTTGCGCTCTCCTCCGGTGTCCGCGTCGATCCCGGCCGTTCGCCATCCAGTTCCACAATCCCCCAGCCGCGGAAGTGCGTCTCCTCAAGCGCCGCCAGCAGCGCCTTGAAGTCCACCCGACCCTGGCCCAGCTCCGCAAATTCGTAACCGCCATGCGCACTTGGCGACGGCTTCGTATCCTTCAGGTGCAGGAACAGCAGCCGCCGCTTGTACTTGCGCACCGCCGCCGCCGGATCGCCGCCGCCCTGCAGATAGTGCGCCACATCCAGTTCCAGCTTCACGTACTTCGGATCGGCCGCGTCCATGATCGCGTCCGTCGCCTCCGGCGCCTGGCCGATGGTGTTCATGTGATTGTGAAATCCCGTCTGGATGCCATACTCCGCCGCGCGCTTGCCCACTTCGGTCAGCAGTTGCCCCTGCCTCTTGTAATCCGCCGCAGTCCAATTCGCCGCACCATTCTTGGGATTGCCCGCGCCGATCACCTGCAGATACTTCCCGCCCGCCGCATGCAGATACTTCGCATGCTCGGTGTGCTCCTCCAGCATCTCCTTCTCTTTTGCCGGATCCAGTTGCGTTCCCCCGCTCGATAGCGCCACAAACATCAGCTTGTGCGCAGCCAGCGCCGCCTCCAGCGTCTTCGGGTCGGGATGCTCCTTCAGCACATTCGCGCGCAACTGTATGCCCGGATAGCCCAGCGCGGAGATCTGCTCGATCGCCTCACCGTCACGCCCATTCCAGGTGATCGCCGCATATCCCACTCGCAGCTCCCACGCGCCGCGATCGACCGGCGTGTCGAACAGCGACAGATCCATCGGCGGATACAACCGCGCCGGGCCGGTAATCTCCGCCGCAGCCTTCTGCAACAGTGGCGAGCACACACTCGCCGCACCCGCCGTCGCCAGCCCCGCCAGCAACCGCCTCCGCGTTATATCCATCCCTACCTCCAGGCCCAACTTGCTCCAAATTCCGCTAAGTAACCGATTTCCCAGCCCGCCCATCCTACACCCGCACGACCAGAAATATGGGTGCCACATCCTGAGCAAAGCGAAGCGTGGGATTCACCACGCTTCTCACCGCATCTTCCGACCGGAGCGAAGCCTCGCACCTATTTCGTCATCCCGACCGAAGCCATCGCTCGCAGAGCGGTCGGCGAAGTGGAAGGATCTGCTGTTCTCCCCTCCACGTCGCAACCACACCACACAACGTGTCATCCTGAGCAAAGCGAAGGACCTGCAGTTTCTCCGCGGCGCCAGCAACACAGGGCATGGGATAAAGCGGCCTCGCCACGATCTTGAACGTGAGCGACCAAAGGGAGCGAACCCCACCACACGCGCCGCAGGCGCAATCGCCTCGGACGGCCAGTCCGCGCGCGCTTGCGCCCGTGCGGCCAGGACCACTAGAACGACACCGTAGCCGCAAACTGCAACACTCGTGCATTCGAACCTGCCGTTCCCGTCACTTCGCCAAAGGTCGTGCTCGTCAAGCTCACTCCGGGATTCGCAAACGTCGGATGGTTCAGCGCATTGAACGCATCGGCGCGCAACTGCAGCGCCACCGCCTCGTGCAGCGGAATGCTGCGGAACAGCGCTGCGTCGAAGGTCACCAGGCCAGGCCCGGAAAACGCGTTCTTCCCGGTGTTGCCGTATGCCGTGGTGGTCGGCTGCACAAAGGCGCTCGTGTCGAACCACGGCTTCGCCGTGCCGATCGAGCCCAGCTTGTGGAATGGCTTCACCTGATTCGGCACCTGCGTATTGCCCGGCGCATTCAGGCTGTTCGCGCTCGCCGTCAGGAAGAGCGGCGTGCCCGTGTCTGCGCTCATCACACTGCTCACTTGCCATCCGCCCAGCGCCGCCGCGCCCATGCCCTGCTGCAGCCACGGCTTGTCTTTGCCGAACGGCAGTTCGTAAATGAAGCTCTGGCTGTACGTCACGCGGCGATCCCAGCTCGTCCGCGCGTAATCGCGGCGTGGATCGAGATAGAAGTTGAAGCTGGCCAATCCCGTGGTCGATGACACGAACCCCATCGACTTCTGGAAGGCCAGTCCACTGGTCCAGCTCAACCCGTTCTGGAAGCGGCGCGTCACCTTCACCTGCAGCCCGTTGTAGTCGCTGTTGGTTCCATAGGCCATGATGTTCGTCGTAGCCGTGCGGCCAAAGGTCGCATTCTCCGGCTGGCCCTTCGAACCTGCGCCTGCGATCACGCCGGCATTGATGTTGTAATACGCCGGCACGTGGCGCCCCATGTTTCCCACGTACGCGAAGTCCGCCACCCATCCGCGGCCAAAATCCTGCTGCAGCGCCACGTTGTAACTCATCACGTACGGATCTTTGTAATCCGGGTTCACGATGTTCCACGCCGAGCTGGTCGGCGCATTCGGAATGATCCCGTTCGCCGGAATCACCGGCACCGGCGCTGGCGGAAAACCATTCTCCAGCGTCGCAATCGAACCATCCGTACGCACCGCAGGCAGATAGCTGCTGGGCGAGTTGAATGAAACGTTCTGCCGCACCGGATAGTTGAACGCATAGTTGTTGTCCTGGAAGGGTGTGTGGCTGATGCCGAAGCCCGCCCGCACCACCGTCCGTGCGCTGGCACGGTAAGCCGCACCCACGCGCGGCTCAAAGTTTGTCGCTCTCACCGGCAACCCCAGGTCGTCGGGCACCGACCCGTAGCCAGATACGTGCAGTGTGTTATCCGTCGGATCGTACTGGGAGAAGCCGCCCTTGCGGTCTGGATTCGCTGGCGGATAAAACTCCCAGCGCAGACCGTAAGTCAGCGTCAGCTTGTGCGTCGCGTGCCAGGTGTCCTGCGCATAGGCGAAGTAAAGTGTCTGCCGCCATGAGCCGGAACCGACGTTCACATCGCGGCCCACGGTGTTCGGCAGGTCCAGCAGGAAGCTCGCAAAGTCATTGCCGAAGCTGGTCTTCTGCCCCGGCGCGTTCAGCCCGGTCTGTCCTTCCGCATACTCGAAGATGCCGCGCGGAGAGAAGGTCTGCCCCTGCGTCAGATTGTCGCGCACACGCCGCACCTCAAAACCGAACTTCAGTGAGTGATTGCCCAGAATGTAATTCCAATTGTTCGCTGCATCGATGTTGCTCTCGCCGCGGTTCCACGGAATGCTCGCGCTGTATCCCACCAGCGGGCTCGCACCGGTCAGCGTCGCACCCGCATAGCCCGGAATGCTGATGCCCGCCAGGCCACTGGTGAACGCGCTCACATTCACTCCCGGTATGCCGATCGCCGTCGATGCGTCCGTGCCGTAGTCGGTCTGCTGTGCAGTGTTCCGGTAGTGGTTCACGCCCACGCGCACGCCGGTCAACAGCCGCGGCGAGAAAACATGCGTGTATTCGCCTGCCGTGTTGTAAGTGTTGTTCGTGCCCGTGCCCTGAAAACCGCCGCCGCCCGCCGGACCACCCGCCGGGCCAAACGCGGGCTGCTGGAAGGTGTCGACCGTCTGGTGACTGAAGCGGTAGGTCAGGTGGTCTTCCGCGCGCAGTTGCTGGTCGAGCTTAATGTCGTACGAGGTGGAGTCCTGGTCGAAGCCCAGGTTCTCCTGGAAGTTGTTTGCCGTCCCCGCGCCGGGAATATTCGGCAGCGGCACCAGGTTCAGAATCCCAACCGCCACCGGACTGAACCGCGCTGGCGAAATCTGGTTCCCGGCAAACTGCTGCCGTCCGGTGCCATCCGCGTTGCCGGTCGTCGGGTCGTAGATCGCCGTTGGGCTCGCGCTCAGGTCGCCGCCGCGGAAGGCCGCCGTCGGTACCGTGGTCTGGAAGAACTGGCTCGAGTGATTGGTGTAGCGCAGAAAATCGCCAAAGAAGAACGTCCGGTCTTTAATGATCGGCCCGCCGATGGTTGCGCCATAGTAGTTATTCGTGAATCGCGGAAACTTGCCGGTGCTGTTGAAGTAGTTGCGCGCACCCGTCGTGCTCACCTCGTTGTACTCATATGCTGAGCCGTGGAAGCTGTTGCTCCCCGACTTTAGCACCACGTTGGTCACCGCGCCCGCCGCGCGTCCAAACTCCGGTGCGTAGTTGCTCGTCTCCACATCCACCGTCTGGATAGCCGCCGCCGGCGGTATGTACACCTGCAGCAAACCGGTGCGCTCGTTGTCGTCAATACCTTCCAGTTGCAGGTTATTCGCCAGCTCCGCCTGACCGTTCACCTGGAACGACTGCGAGTTCTGCGCATCGAAAAACGACGAGTGGTCGTAGATCGGCGCGCTCACCCCCGGCACCAGTGACTCCAGCGCCTGGAAGTTGCGGCTGCTTCCTACCGGCAGGTCGCTCACCTGCTTGCTCTCGATCTGCGCGCTTACGTCCGCGCGATCCGTCTGCAGC
>JAUTWX010000529.1 GCA_030838385.1 Acidobacteriaceae bacterium | reverse complement strand
GCAGGCAGCGCAGACAACGTGCCAGTGTTTGTAGGGCGGCGTGTCGTTCGTTTCCACTGAAGGTCCGCCTGTCACTTCCCAATACGCCGAACGGTGCCGATGAAGACTTCCGATGGTCTGTAGGCGCGCTTGGCTCCGCAAACGCTGCAGAGAACAGGGGTCGGCAGCATCGGTCGTCCCCGTGTAAGGCTGGGAATACTTGCCTGGCAGACCTTGCACCGGACGAGCGCTTGACGTTGACGAAGAAGGACTCGCATACCGGCAGACTAGCGCGGCAGGATGTGGAAAGGCAAACAAAAGGCGAAAGTATCCACTCGGACTATATATAAGGTGTCTAGTCGCCTGTTTACAGCCGGCAATTGCGCTCTGTCTTATCCTTCGCTTTCCCATCTGCTATCGTCTGCCACTGCATATTGAACGGTGCATCGGCTCCACCGCATTCGAGCGGATGGATGTGATCGATGACGTATCCAGGACAGCTGCCGCTGGATCTCCCGTTAGACGGACACGGATGCTCACGCTTGAAGTTGTTCTTGGCAGTAGTGCTGCGCCGGTAGCGGCCATGGTGAGTAGACCGCGTACTGTAAGAGCGAAATGAAGAGCGATGGCTATGCCTATGCCGAGGAGTGGCGAAGGCATTGAGCGAAGAGAGTAGGCAGAGCAGGAGCGCAATCGATTTGAAGCGCACGATAAGTCCTTCCGCTCCGGAAGATAGCACGTCCATTCTCGGACAAAATGCCACGCCGGTCGCAGAGACATTACTGCGGTACATCAATTGACGGCTGCTTATGGCACGGACAAATGCACGCCACCATGCCTAATTCCAGGTCACCCGCTTTTAGCGTCGTGATCCCTGGACACTGATTGTGACTGCTGATAGAGGCGCAGATGTTGACTGGTACGCCTTCAGTCCGTGAACTTCATATCGCTCCTGTCGTTCTCAGCTGGCGTACAACCCGCCTCCGAGACGGGGCAGACAAATGTCTCTATGCGGCTTATTCAGAACGAAGCGTCTGCATAGGATCGATCGAGGCTGCGCGGCGAGCAGGCAGAAGGCTCGCGGCCAGAGCGGTGAGCAGAAGAATAGCGGCGGCGAGCGAGAAGATGGCGGCGTTCTCCGGCTGCACCCCATAGAGCATGCTGGCGAGGGTGCGCGTGGCCAGGGCTGCTCCAGTGATGCCGAGAAGCAGGCCGATACTTACGGTTCGCAACGCCTCCTGAAGCACGGAGCGCAGGACGAGCGAGCGTGTTGCGCCGAGCGCCATGCGGATGCCGATGTCGCGGCGGCGTTGTTGAACAGCTTGCGAGAGCAACCCATAGATGCCAAGCGCTGCCAGCACAAGGGCCAGCGACGCGAAGCTGCCGAAGAGAACGGCGCGGAAGCGCGGCTGCGAGAAATCGGCTGCAAGGACATGCTGCATGGTCTGCGGATAGGAGAGCAGCAGCTCGGGATCGATGCTTTGAAGTTGGTGTTGCGCGCCTTCACTGATCTGGAGAGGGTTACCATGCGTGGCGATGGTCAACAGTAGCGAGGAAGGAGCATCCTGCGCAAGCGATCGATAGACGGCCGGATTGATGACGTAGCCCATCTCCTGAAAGACCGTAGTGGTGCGGACATTTCCCACAATGCCGACGATCGTCAGCCATGGAGCGGAAGCGTCTTCGGCGCGGCCCAGCTTGATGGCGTGGGCGATGGGATTCGCGTGCGGGAAGTATTTTTCGACAAGCGCCTGGTTAACGATGGCGACCGGCGGGGTTCCGATCCGGTCGCGCGTGTCGAAGGCGCGGCCCTGGAGGAGCGGAATCTGCATGGTCTGAAAGAAACCGCTGCTGACGGTCTGCGAGGCGACGGAAGGTGTGGAATTCCGCTTCGAGTCAGGCTTGCCCTCGATGGAGAGCATGCTGCTGTTGTTTGGATAATAATGCGAGGCGCCCGTAATGGACTCGACGCCGGGAAGAGCCGCGATTTTCGGAGCGAGAGCGTTATAGAAAGCTGCGCGGGCCTCGGCGGATTTGCACCGGTCTCCGGAAAGATTGATCCAAGTTGTAAGCAGGTCGTCGGTACGGTAGCCGACCGGCGTCTGCATGAAACGCCAGAGACTTTCGATGAGCAGTCCCGCGCCCGTCAACAGCATGAGGGAGAGCGCAACCTGTGCGGCGACGAGAACCGTAGATGCCCGGTGTGAAGAGCGGGTGCCCGCCGTTCCTCGCTCGCCGCATTTGAGGACAGCGTTCAGGTCAACACGCGAGCCGCGCAGCGCAGGCAGCAGTCCGAAGAAGATAGCCGAAGCGATGCCCAGGATCGAAGTGAAGGAGAGCACCTGCAGGTTCAGGGTTACGGGATTGCCGGGCGGCAGCTCGACTGGGTGCGCGGCCTGAAACCACTTGAGCAGGGCCAGCGCAAGTCCGATGCCCGCGATGGTTCCGCAAAGCGAGAGCAGAAAAGATTCCGTGAGCATCTGGCGCACAAGACGGCGGCGCCCTGAGCCGAGGGCGGCGCGCACCGCCATCTCGCGGCTGCGCTCGAGGGACCGGCCGAGCAGCAGGTTGGCGACGTTGACGCAGGCCATCAGCAGCACCAGCGCGACCGCCCCCAGCAGCGCCCACAGGGCGGTGCGAAGGTTGCGTCCGGTGAGCCAGGTAAAGTTTGATTGCAGATCGAGCACGTCGGGCATGGCCACTCCCATCGCCTGCATATCAGGAGACTCGGGCAGGATGCGCTTCTCGATGGCATCGAGCTCGGCCTGCGCGGCGGCACGCGAGGTGCCGGGCTTAAGACGTCCGAAGACGCCGGTCATCGTGTCCCAGGGACGTTTCCCATACTCACTGGCGGGCGTGATGAGCAGCCACGCATCGGTCTGCAGAGGATAAAAAGAGAAGCTCCGGGGCATGACTCCGACGACGGCGCATGGACTGCCGTTCATCACTAAAGTCTGCCCGATGATAGAAGAATCCGCGCCGAGCTTTCCCTGCCAGAAAGGATGGGAGAGCACGAGCGTGCATGCGCTCATAAGATCAGAGGCAGCGAAGGTGCGGCCGATCCGTGGAGAGACGCCGAGCATAGAGAAGAAGTTGACGCTGGCGGGAATGGCGAGCAGGTCGATGCGCTTGCCGTGCGCGAGAATGGTGTGGCCGCTTGTAGCCCAACTCAGCGCGGCCAGTTGTTCGAAGCTGCGGCTCCGGTGTCGCCACTCGTCGAATTCCCGATAGGCATTGAACCATGCTCCGGTGCCGCGGTGCGCGGCGTCGGTCTGCCAGACAACCACCAATCTTTCCGGGTGCGCATAAGGCAGAGGGCGTAATAGCACGGTATCAACGAGCGAGAAGACAGCAGTATTGGCGCCGATGCCGAGCGCGAGCGTGCTGATGACGATGCATGCGAAGACGGGCGCCTTGCGCATCTGGCGCATCGCGTATCGGATGTCGGCCCAGAAGTTTTCGAGCCAGGGCCACTGCCAGACTTCGACACTGCGCTCGCGGACCAGCGTGATGTTGCCGAAGGCGCGACGGGATTCGCGCACGGCCTCCTCCGGGTCGCGGCCTTGCTCGATGAGTGCCGCGGTGCGCTCGGCCATGTGCTCGCGAATCTCTTCCGCCAGACCTTCATTGGCATGTTTGCTGAAGAAGAGATTGCGGAGCCAATGCATCCTTGAGAACACAGTGGGAGCCCTCCTTATTCGGAGTCGAGAACGAACTGGATGCCTTCGATCATCTGATCGAAGGCGGCGGTGTCACGCGCGAGGTGCTTACGGCCTTTGGTGGTGAGCGAATAGGTGCGGACGCGGCGGTTGGTCTGCGAGGTCTGCCACCTGGCATCGACCAGACCAGCTTTGAGCAGACGCTGCAGCGCGGGATAGAGCGATCCCTCTTCGACCTGCAGCAGATCGCGGGAGCGCTGCTGGATGCGAGTGGCGAGCGCGTAGCCGTGCAGGGGCTCGAGTTGGAGCGAGCGGAGAACCATGAGCTCGAGTGCGCCGGGGAAGAGGTCGCGCTTTTCTGACGGAGGCATGGCTACTCGCTCTAGGCATAGATTAAACATGGGTAAGAATGGAGGTGTCAAGAAGGCTACCAATTGAGGCGAGCACCTGCTCTGCGCCCGGACACGTCCGAGCCGGGGAAGCACTCTTGCGCAAGCGAAATGATGTGGGTCTGTATTCATTGAAAGAACAGTTGGATCGAGCCTCAATTGCGTGCTCCGGGGGTTGTAATGATCGTTCACATGGTCCTTCAACATACCCCTACATAAGAAGAGGCCGCGCTCTGCGGTCTCTTCGACGTTTCCAAAGCATCAGGCTTGGTCGCGGCCGATCTTCGATCGCAACTACTTGCTGGTTCGCGGCACGCGTGGCACTTCTGTACTTGATCCATTTATCATTCATCCAAACGCGGGAGGATCCATGCGCCTCTGGTTACAGGATGTTCGCTATGCCTTCCGCATGCTTCGCAAGAACGTGGTGTTGACTCTGGTGATCTTGGCCTCTCTGGCCATCGGAATCGGCGCTAATTCGGCCATTTTCAGCGTGGTGGACGCTCTGCTATTGCGTCCGCTCCCCTATCCGCATCCGGACAGGCTAGCGGCCGTGTGGCTTCATTCTCCCGGAATCGGCATTCTGCGCGATTGGCCGTCTCCCGGCCAGTACATCGACATTCAAAACCAGAATCATTCGTTCGAGCAGATGGCCCTTGCGCAGAGCCGCACCTTTACGTTGACGGGCCGTGATCAGCCGGAGCGGGTTAACGTACTGCGCACGCAATCGAGCCTCCTGACGATGTTCGGCGCAAAAGCTCTGCTTGGCCGCACGTTGTTGCCGGAAGAGGACAGACCCGGTAAACCGCCCGTAGCTATTCTCAGCAACAGCGTCTGGCGGCGCCTGTTCAACTCAGATCCCGCCATCATAGGCAGGAGCATTACGCTCAATGGGAATCCATTCACTGTCGCGGGCATACTGCCGCGTGGCTTCATGCTCAACGCGGAAGTGATGCCCTCCGAAGAACCAATGGACAAGGTGGACATCTTTCTTCCCTTGCCATTGGGATCCGATGCCGTACAACGCAGAGGCGACGAGAACTACAACATCGTCGTGCTCCTCAAACCTGGCGTTTCCGTGGAACAGGCCCAAGCCGACATCGACATCATCGCCAGCCGCATCCGCGAGAAAGACAAGCGCGATCTCACCTTCGGAATGCATATCGTCGGCCTGCAGGAGCAGATGGTCGGAGACGTACGACGCGCTCTGCTCGTGCTGCTGGGCTCCGTCGCGCTCGTCTTGCTGATCGCCTGTGCCAACGTTGCCAACCTTCTGCTCGCCCGCGCAGCGGGCCGCGAAAAGGAAGTCGCCATCCGCACGGCTCTGGGAGCGGGCTGGC
>JAUTWX010000500.1 GCA_030838385.1 Acidobacteriaceae bacterium | reverse complement strand
GTGTTGTAGGCTTGGCCCATCACTTCTGACATTGCGCGCCGTCATCCTTCTTCATTCTGGCAAATAGTACGGTGCGTAGCGGCCAGAAGCCTCCACTCTACACCGGACGTGCCATGCGAACTTCTCTCGCCAGCTGCATTGCGATCTTCGCGTACTTCGCGTTCGATCCGGGAATCCGTATCTATTATCACCGGCGAACAAGTGTAGATATCGGTGAATTCTTCCCTTCCGGCCGCAGCGTATCCGGGTGGATTGCCGGGAGATTCCGTGGATGGCGCTCGGATAGGAACGGGACGCCGCGGGCAAACGTATTCGCACTTTCAGGTGAGAACGGCAGACTGGTATGTCAGTAAAGACAGACGATCGCGAAGAGAAGATCATGCGGCTCCTTTTGCAGAGGGGGTCGGCCACCATTGAAGAGCTGCTGGCTAAAGCAGAGACCTCGGCGCCCAGCATCCGGCGCGATCTGAACCGCCTGGAGCGGCGCGGACTGGTGCGGCGCACACACGGCGGCGCCACGCTGGTGGAGCCGCTGCTTTACGAGCCATTTCGTTACGACACCTCGTTTCAGGCACGCGAGCAGCGCGCAGCCGAAGAGAAGCGCCGCATTGCGCTGGCGGCTGCAGACCTGATCAAGGAGAACGAGACGATCGGCCTGACGGCAGGCACCACGACCACGCAGATCGGACGCGCGATCCGCCACCGCACCAACATCAAGGTGGTGACGAACGCGATCAACATCGGAATGGAGTTGTGCAATCACGTGGGCATCCGCACCTCCATCACCGGCGGCGTGCTGCCGTGGGCGTGGTCGTTCTCGCTCAGCGGGCCGGCGGCGGTGCACTTCATCAACCAGGTGTATCTGGATAAGGTGTTCCTGAACGTGGTGGGGATTGATGTGGAGCGGGGCGCCACGACGCTCGAAGCAGATGAGGCGGTGATCTTCCGCGCAATGCAGCGACAGGCGCGTGAGGTGATTGCGGTGGCGGACCACACCAAGATCGGCCAGGTGAGCCCGGCGCTGATCTGTCCGGTGCAGGAGATTCATACGCTGGTGACCGATACGGGCGCGACGGACGAGATGATTGCTCCGTTCGAAGAGCGTGGCATCAAAGTGCTGCGCGTGTGACGACAAAATGCCAACAGGAGGCAGGTGGAATGCGGAATCAGGGCTGGGGCTGTGTTGCGACAAAACTGTGTGGAACGGCAGTGGCGGCTGTGTTGACGGCTGCGCTGCTGAGCAATAGCAGCATGAAAGCCCAGCAAGTGAGTGCGGGCGAGCCGGGGCTGATGCCGCTGCCCTCGCATTTCGAAGCAGGCACCGGCAGCTTCACGCTCAAGCCAGGAATGCATGTGGCATACGCTGACTTCCACAACCCGCGTCTGGAGGCCGGCGTGGTGCGCATGATGGCGCGGCTGCAGTTCGAAAGCGGCGTGCCGCTGCCACACGTTCCCAGCCAGGTGGCGGGCGACATGGCGAGCGCCGGTATCGTGATCGATGTGGCGGGAGCGGGCGGCGCTGTGCAGTCACTGGACGAGGATGAGTCCTATTCGCTGACCGTGACGCCGCAACTGATTACGCTGCGGGCTGCAACCGTCGTCGGTGCGTTTCATGGCATGGAGACGCTGCTGCAACTGGTGCAGTTGAAAGAGAATGCGGCGACCATTCCCGTGGTGAGTGTTGAGGACACGCCGCGCTTCCAGTGGCGCGGCCTGATGATCGACGTCAGCCGCCACTTCGAGCCGGTGAACCAGATCGAGCGCACGCTGGACGGCATGGCCATGGTGAAACTGAATGTCTTCCACTGGCACCTGAGCGATGACCAGGGCTTCCGCGCGGAGAGCAAAATTTATCCCAAGCTGACCGGTGTTGGCTCGAACGAGCAGTTCTACACCCAGGAGCAGATGCGCGAGGTGGTGGCGTATGCGCGGGCACGCGGCATTCGCGTGGTGCCGGAGTTCGATATCCCTGGCCATAGCGTGAGCTGGATGGTGGGCTATCCGCAGCTCGGCAGCTCCAAGGGACCGTTTCATTTGCCGGATGTTGCCGGCATCCACGACGAGGCGCTCGATCCGACGCGCGAGGGCACCTATGTATTCCTCAACCGCTTTATCGGAGAGATGACAAAGATCTTTCCCGATGCGTACTTCCACGTCGGCGGCGATGAGGTGAATGGCGAAGTATGGACCTCGAATCCGCGTATTGCGCGCTTTATGAAGCGCAAGGGATTTGAGAAACCGTCGCAGTTGCAGACCTACTTCAGCCAGCGCGTGGTGCGCATCGTGGAGAAGCACGGGAAGAAGCCAGTTGGCTGGGATGAGGTGCTGGTGCCGGGCCTGCCCAAGAACGTGATGGTGCAGTCGTGGCGCGGCGTAGAGTCACTGGCCGCCGGAGCGCGCCAGGGCTATCGCGGCATTCTCTCTGCGCCGTATTACCTGGATGGCATGAAGAGCAACGAGACACATTATCTGGCCGATCCGATTCCCGCGGACACGACGCTGACACCGGAGCAGCAGAAGCTGATCCTGGGCGGCGAGGTGTGCATGTGGGCAGAGCAGTTGAACGAGCGCACGATCGATTCGCGCATCTGGCCGCGCACGGCGGTGATGGCGGAACGCTTCTGGTCGCCGCAGTCGGATCGCGACGTTGCGTCGATGTACCGGCGGCTGTCGGGCATCTCCATTGAGTTGGAGCAGGTGGGGCTGAAGCATATCACCGGTCCGGCGATGATGCGGCGCAGCATCAGCGGAGAGGTGAACCCGGCGTCGCTGACGACGCTCGCGGGTGTGCTCGAGCCGGTGAGCTTTGGCGAGCGCTATCACGAACAGCACACCGATGGGCACACGCCGCTCGACCGGCTGGTGGATACGGTGGTGGCCGATCCGCCATCGCGCTTTGAGATTGCGCAGGATGTGGATGCGGTGCTGAACAAGACGGCTGACAGCACCGAAGCTGAGGCGCGGCTGACGCGGCGCTTCATGGAGTGGCAGGAGATCGCACCGACGCTTGCCGCGCAGATGCAGGCGAATCCGCGCATGAGCGATGCGGCAATTCGTGCGCAACAGCTTGGTGACTTAGGAAGCCTTGGTCTGAACGCGTTAAGCCAGCTCAATCCGAATAATCCGGCGATTCATGGAACAGTTCGCGGAGAGACCCGGATCGCATCCATTGATGATGCGGCGAAACCCGCTGCACTGGTGCGTTTCACATTCCTCGATTCGTTGCGAAAACTGGTAACGGCGTCCTCAGCTTCTGGTGCGATTCACTAGGCTGCGAGCGCTCTACTCCGCCAGCACAGCCTTCGTCAGGTTGCGCGGGCTGTCTACGTCAATGCCGCGCTGGATAGCGCAGAAGTACGCGAACATCTGCAGCGGGATCACCTCCGTGATCGGCAGCAGGTGTTCGCGCGTGGGCGCGACCGGCACGAAATGGGTGGCAGCGCTGGCCACTTCATTGTCGCTGGCGTTGCCGAGCGCGACCACCGTGGCGCCCTGCTTTTTCATGTCGTGCAGCAGTTGCACGCTCTTCTCGTAGCGAATGACGGAGCCGGGCTCGCTGCGATCGACGGTGGCGATGGCGACGATGGCGGCGGTCGAGCCGACCAGCGCGTTGGGGCCGTGCTTGAGCTCGCCGGATGGGTAGCCCTCCGCCTGCAGGTAGGCCGATTCCTTCAGCTTGAGTGCGCCCTCGCGCGCGATGGCATAGTGGATGCCGCGGCCTAAGAAGAGGTAAGTCTCCACATTGCGAAGCGCCTTGGCGATCTGCTCCATCTGGCGCTCCCAGCCGTTGAGCTGGCGGGCAATCAGCGCCGGCAAGGCGGCGAGCTCCTTGAAATGCGCAGCCAGAGTGTCGGCAGAGAGCGTCTGCAGCGCCACGCCGGAGCCGAGCGCGATGAGATTGAGGACCAGCAACTGGGCGGTGAAGCTCTTCGTCGCGGGGACGGCCAGTTCCCTGCCTGCCCAGGTCGGCAGGCTGATCTCTGCCTCGCGTGCCATGGTGGAGTTCTCCACATTTGTAACCGCGATGGTGCCGTGGCGACGGCGGTTCGCTTCGCGCAGTGCGGCAAGCGTGTCCGCTGTTTCTCCCGACTGCGACACGACGATGATGCCCGGATTGGTCAGCGTGTTGATCTCGCGATAGACGTACTCGCTGGCGTATTCGACATCGACCGGCATGCCGCTTACATCCTCGATCATGATCTCGCCGGCGAGTGAGGCGTGGCGGCTGGAGCCGGAGGCGGAAAAGACGACCTGGTGATGATCGCGAAACCATTGGTACACAGGGCCAAACGACGCTTCGTCGAGCGCGCTGCCTCGGACGTAATGATCGAGCGCCGCGCTCAGCGAGGCGGGCTGCTCATGGATTTCGCGCAGCATGTGGTGCGCGTATTGCCGTTGCGGAGTGCTGGTGGACATGGTGCTCTCTCTTCCTCGGAAAATGTTCAGTAAGCGACGCCGCCGTTGTACACCTGGAACTCGCGGAGCTGTGCTGTTCCGCTGCTCTCCAGCAAAGTCAGGCGCACGGCAGTTGCAGTGACGGCGGAAAAGATGTCGATCTTCTTGTGGCCGATGGCCGCGGCGTGCGCTACTTCGCGCCATTGGCCGTGCTCTTCCACTTCGATGCTGTAGGCGGTGATGTGCTGTCCGTCGTTGAGCCGCTCCATCGTGACGGCACGGTCGAAGGTCGTGGGTTGTGTGAACTGAACAGTAAGCATGGCGGGCGCGACGTTACCCGCAGATGCGATCGGAGCCTGCCAGTAGGTATTCGGATCGCCATCGAAGGCCGCGGCGGTGTCGCTCGTATATTTGCCATGCAGCGCGAGATTGTTGCCATAGATCTGGTGGATGCTTTCGCTGAACTGCTTGAGCCGCGCAACGTCCGCATCGGGCATGCGGCCGGTGTTGTCCGGAGCGAGGCCGAGCATCAGTTGCGCGCCGCGGCCTACAGTCTGGTCGTACTCCTTCACCAGTTCATCAACGGACTTCAACGTCGCTTCATCATTCGGATGCCAGAACCAGTGATCGGTGTGGAGCGGCGTATCTGCCTCCACCGGGCGCCAGCGCAGATAGCCGGCGCGATCGACGACGTTCCAGTTCTCGAAGTCTACCTTGCCGCTTTCTGTGCCCACCCAGCGCAGGTCCGCGTACTTGAAGAGGTCCACGTCAGCAAAGACAAGCGCGTTTGGCTGATAGGTGCGGAGATGGTCGATGATGGTGTCGAAGTCGTAGGTGCGGCCGCCGCTGCCCGCGCCATCCAGCCAGAACTCGGTGAGCTCGCCGTAATGCGAGGCCAGCTCCTCCAGCATCGCGAGGTAATACTTGTCGTAGGCGGCGGGGTCCTTGTAGCGCGGATCGTGGCGGTCCCACGGTGAGAGATAGACGCCGAAGCGCAGTCCGTGCGAGCGCGCACTGTCGGAGACCATGCGGACCAGGTCACCTTTGCCGCCCAGCCACGGGCTCGACTTGACGCTGTAGTCGGACTGGGCGGTGGGAAAGAGCGCGAAGCCGTCGTGGTGCTTCGCGACTAGCACGACGTAGCCGATGCCCGCGGATTTTGCGGCTTCAATCCACTGATCGGTGTCGACGTGCTGTGGATTGAAGACGCTGGGGGCCGCGGTGCCGTCGCCCCACTCGCGATTGAGAAAAGTGTTGGTGCCGAAGTGGAGGATGGCGCCCATCTCCATGTCCTGCCAGGCGACCTGCTGCGGCGTCGGCTTCACGTCGACGGAGTTCTGAGCGAGTCCCGCAGTTGCGGCGAGCAGCGTGATCCAGGCGAGCAGGTATTTCATCCAATTTCCTTTTGTTAGCGCCAGGTGATGCGGTACGCGTATGCAGATTGGCCGGCGGGTTCTGATGGCACATGGATGTGCAGGCCGTCCGCCTTTTGCTGAAACGTGAGCGGCGCGATGGAACCGAGCAGTTCGACGGAAGCAACTTCGCGTGTTCCGACGCCGGAGCCAAGCGCGTGGATGATGGCCTCGCCATCCTTCGGCCAGCCGAGCTCGATGGCATAGAGTGCGCCGTCTTTCGTGGTGAAGCGATAGTCCTCGGCGGTGTAGGGCTTCGACTCCGTATCGTGGAAGGAGCCGGCCTCGAACTTGGTCGGACCTTCGCCGAACTGCCGCCACGGGCGCGTGCCGTAGATCGCATCGCCATTCACTTTCAGCCATGTGCCGACGGCGAGTAACGTCTTCGCCGCGCCTTCGGGAATCGTGCCGTCC
>JAUTWX010000499.1 GCA_030838385.1 Acidobacteriaceae bacterium | reverse complement strand
GCTCCACACGCGGGAGCCGGAATTCAAAAGTCAGTTGGGCGGATACATGCTTTCGCTCACCCGAGCACTGCTTCCATCACTCCATGCCGGGTGACGAATCAGCGCTGCAGTCGAGCCCCTCCGCAGGTCTGATTGAGAGACGCAGAAAGGCGCAGGCAGGATCGCCGGAACTTATCCAGTCTAGCTGGAGACGCCAGCAGGGTCAACCGCGGGATCGGGGCCGTGCCGCGGTTCCGCACTCTGGAAGAGATAAACGCCGAGCAGGGCGATCAACGGCTCAAGCGGATGCCGGAAGCGGGCGTGCACGGTCACGAAATAGTAAACCGCCGGTAGCGTGAGGAAGGCGAATGCGAAGAGCCATGCGCCGTAGACGCGCCGCCTGAGCGCCAGTAGCAGCCCCAGCAGCCCGGCTGTGCTGAGAAAGCCATAATTCAGGCTGCGGAAGAAGCGGCTGGCGGCGTTTCCGCTCGCCGAGGGCACGCCGAACCAGAAGAAATCCAGCCGCTTGAGCGTATTCCGCATGAAGAGCCAGCGATTCGATCGGATCGTCTGCTTGGCCACTTCGCCCCGCATCTGCGCATAGCGGTATTCGCCCATCGCGGTGTAGAGGCGAAGCTGCCGCGGGTCTTTAGCGGGATGGTCGTATTCCATCAGCAGGCCGGTGGCGCCCGGGCCATTGCCCAGGCAAAGCTCCGCGCCGAAGTTCGACCGCAGCGGCACAAAATGGTGGAAGACTCGTACATTGCGCACCATCCAGGGCGCCAGAATGGCGAGGAAGATCACGGCACTCAGGCTGGCGCCGGCCAGGCCTCGGGAAAGTGGTTGGCCGGTCAGAATCCAGACACCCGCGAAGGGCAGGAAGAGCACCAGAGCGGGGTTGGCGAGCGCAATTGCGCCCCAGACGAGCCCAAAGAGGACCCAATCGCGCAGCGCGAAGCGTGCTGGTCTGTCAGGCGACCGCTGGTGCATCCGCAGCGCCAACGCAAAGGCGCAGGTGAAGAGCAGGGTGCTCAGGCTCGTCTCCCAGACCCAGCGAACCGCGTACTGCATCGCTGCCGGATAGAGCGCCCAAAGCCAGACCGCCCAGCGGCGGATGCTGGCCGCGCGATCGGGCCCGCAGGCCGCGAACGAGCGTCGTGCGATGGCCGCGATGGGGAAGACGGTGAGCGCGCTGAAGAGCGAATTCAGCGTCAGGAGGATCCAAGCGGAGGTCAGGGTGTAGAGGCCGGTGAGTTTGAAAACAAACGCCATCAGCAGCGGGTAGAGAGGCGTAACCCATGCGGTGGGGCCGGTGTGGCCGACGAACGGATCGGCATAGCCATGGCCGGTGGCCAGCGCGCGGGCGATCCGGCCCATCTCCCAGCCATATTCGAAGTGGTCGGGAAATGGGCGGATGCGGTAGGTGTGGGCAAAGGTGAGGTAGGCCACGCGCACCAAAAAGGCTGCCCAGAAGGCGACCCGGGTCCGGTCAAAGATGTTGCGATCGGGGACGCTGCGACCGGCGCTGCCCGGTTTTTTGCTATGCGACATGGCTCTCATGCGTGTTGCTACCAGTATGCCGGTCGCGCAGCCGAGGATCGTGGCGGGGCATTGTGGCGGGGCCCAGATTTGCCTTATGTGATTGTCTGAAGATTGCTTCTCGGATACACTAAAAGCTCGCGAAGCGGTCCGGGCTGGCGCTTGTATGCCGCCTGGAGAATTCTGCAAAGCTTCCCCGCATTGCATATCCGCCGCGTACAGGTTTCCAATCGAGTTCTGGAGTTTGGTTATGGCACAGGTATGTGAGGTTTGCGGCAAAGGTCCGCAGTTCGGCAACAACATCTCCCACGCGCACAACATCAGCCGGCGCCGCTGGAACGTGAATCTGCGCCCGGTGAAGGCGAAGGTGGGCGGCGGCAACAAGCGCATTCGGGTCTGCACCAGTTGCATCAAAGCCGGCAAGGTGACCAAGGCTTAGCTTCGGGAACAGGCGGTCTCAAACAAAAGCCCCGTGCAGCGGGGCTTTTTCGTGTCCGTAGAAGCTGCTTTTACTTTTTCTCGGGCTCAAAGTCCAGGGATGCCGAGTTGATGCAGTAGCGCAGCCCGGTGGGCGTGGGGCCGTCGGGAAAGACATGGCCCAGGTGTGCGCCACAGCGGGCGCAGGTCACCTCCACCCGCTCCATGCCGTGGCTGATATCGGTGTGGGTCTCCACGGCGGTCGAGTCCATCGGGAGAAAGAAGCTGGGCCAGCCGCTGCCGGATTCGAACTTCGCATCGCTCTTGAACAGCTCCGCATCGCAGGCAACGCAGCGATAGATGCCGTCGGCATGGTTGCGATAGAGCGCTCCGGAAAAGGCCGGCTCGGTCCCTTTTTCCCGCGTGATGTGGTATTGCTCCGGCGTCAATTGCGCGCGCCACTCGGCGTCTGTTTTCTCTACCTTCGCTGTTTTCGTCTCAGCCATTTTCAATCCTCGCTCCCTGTCGATTCGCTCTCCTGGTGTTAGATGGACCGCCACGCGCTACAGGTGCGCGATCACCTCGATTTCGACCAGCGCGTCCTTGGGCAGCCGGGCGACCTCCACAGTGGAGCGGGCCGGTGCCACGACATCGTCCCCGGCGAAGTATCGGCCATAGACCTCGTTCATCGCAGCGAAGTCATCCATGTTCTTGAGGAAGACCGTGGTCTTCACCACCTGCGCCAGGCTAGTGCCGGCGGCCGATAGCACCGCCTTCAGGTTTTCGATAACCCGCGAGGTCTGCTCGGTCACGCCGCCCGTCACCAGCGCGCCGCTGGCCGGATCGAGCGCCACCTGGCCGGAGGTGTAGAGGAAGTCGCCGATACGGACCGCCTGCGAATAGGGGCCAATGGCGCTGGGGGCATCCTTGGTGGTTACGGCCAGCTTGTTCATGCACGGTTCCTTGTAGGAGTGGGTTAGAAGGTGGATTGAGGCCTGGCCATGAGAGAAAAACCACTTCGCGCGGCAGCCCCTTGTTCATCATCGCATTTTGGCAGCACCAGGTCTTTCGGAAGGTCCCACGGGCTAGTCGCGCCGATGCGATATTCCTTGAGCATGCGGAGGATGCGCATCAGCCTGGCGAGGCGGTTCGCCGGGAGAGTGAGACGATCCGACAGAAATGCGTAATGCCGCAGGAAGTCTGCCGCTGCTCCATGCGTCCGGTCCACCGGCAGGCGATCCAGAGCGGCGACGACATCGGCCAGAATGACGCGATGTGCATCCACGAAAGACCAGTGCCGCAGGGCGAGCGCCTCGATGTTCCGAGGACGGCGTCCTGGTGGCAGGCGGAGCCCCAACTGCTGCGACGTGTGCTGACGATATTGCACCAGTGGCTCGGGAATAAAGCAGACACCAGAGAGACATGCAATCAACATGGCGATCCACCCGTCGTGAACCCAATCCCCGATTATGGGAAAAAGCAGCGGCCGGTGCAGGGAACGAAATGTAACCGTAGCTCCGGTAATAAAGCGATATTGCGCGAGCGGCGTATAGCTGCCGCGCCGCATCTTCCTTTGCAGCTCCGGAGTAAAGACGAAGTTCTGCCAGAGCGTGTTGCCGGTGGGACGGCCGTCATCGTCGATGACGATGGCATCTGAGAAGACCAGGCCGCAGCCGGGTTTCGCCTGTAACTCGGCTTCGCTGCGCTCCACGCGATGCGGCGCCCAGATATCGTCCTGATCGCTGAGTACGATCAGGTCGCCGCTGCACAGCTCGATAGCCTGTTGAAAATTGCGATTGGAGCCGAGATTGGTTTTGTTCTGCACGATGCGCACCGGGAAGGGCGCGCGCTGAGCGAAAACCTCGGCGATCGCCAGCGTCTCATCGTGCGATCCGTCGTCGCAAAGAACCAGCTCGTCGGGCAGCCGGGTCTGGCTGAGAATGCTGTCGAGCTGTGTCTGCAGAAACCGTTCGCCGTTGTAGGTGCAAAGCGCAACGGAGATCCGTGTGGTGCCGGTCTGACTGCCGGGCAGTGTCATCCGTTGGCTCCGCCGAGTGCGAATGCGGGTACGCGCAGCAAGATGGCTTGCAACATCTTCTCCAGGCCTACGCGGCGGTCCCGGCAATCGTGAAAACTCTGCCGGCTCATGCGCAACAAGAAAAGACGATAGCGAAGCTTGTCTGTGAAGCTGCCGAAGCGCTTTACAAACAACGTCTGGGCGGAGAGCACGTTGCGCTCTCTCCACAACGGAACCTGATTGGGATTCGTGTGCGCCAGGGGATGCGCGAGCACCGACTGCATGATGTAGATATAGCAGCCCCGTGCAGCGAACATGTGGAAGACGGCATGGTCGAGGTAGTCGAGCCAGAAATCGGAGGGGAATCCGCCAATGGCTTCCAGCGCGCGAACGCGCAGGAGGGCACCGGAGTTGTAAGCCACAAGACGATGGGTTTGCACGCCTGAGGCGGAAATGCTGACGGCGTGGCTGCGATGCCGGAACTGTGCGCGCAATTGATCGAAGAGATGCTCCTCGGGAGAGTGGACCGTCCCGTTCCATGCAAGCTTGGGAACCACTGCGGCGACGGACTGGTTGGGCGAGAGAGACTCGGCGAGCGCAACCATCTCCTGCAGATACGCGTCGGTCAACTCCGTGTCCTGGTCGAGGAGCAAAAGCCATTCGCTCCGCTGTTCGATTGCCTGGCGCAAGGCCAGGTTATATGCGGGAGCGAGACCACCATTCTCCGGAGCCGCATAGTACGTCACGTTCGGTGACACGGCAGGCGGTGTCGCCTGAGAGTTCGGTGAGTTGTCGTAAACGATGACTCGAATGCGAGTGTTGGGCTCCGTTCGGGAGCGGAGAAAGCGAAGCAGCGATTGTAGAGCGGGACTGCGATCCGCGGTTCGCTGATAGAGAACGATGATCGCGGTGATGGAGTGCATGTCTGGCATTCATGATCATGCGCTCCGATCGAAGAGCGCCGGCCGCAGAGCATTGCTGCGCACTTATGTTAAACGATGAAGGAATGCACGCGCCGTGGCTCGCTCTCCGGCGTTGATCGCAACCAGCCAGGCGATACCAACGCATGCAACCGCTCCCAGTACAAGCCAGAGCGGCGGAAACGGGAGCAGCATATCTCCACGCCATCTCGGCACCAGGAGGATGAGGGGCGCGAGACAGAGCATCGGACGCAGAAGACCCTCTTTGAAAAATTCCGAGCGCCGGATCTCCGCGACCCGCTGGGTAAGAGACATGCTCAGCAGAATATGCAGAACAAAGCCGACGACAGCGCCAATGACCGTGCCCAGAGCCACACCGAGGGCGCCCATGCGCTTTGCCAGAAGTACGCTTGCAACCAGGTTGACGACAGCTTCCGCCGCCGGTGAAGCGGTGGCGAGGCGCTGCTTGCCCATCGCAATCAAGGTTAGCGAATACGGTCCTGCGAGTTGCCGGATCACGTTGCCGATGACCAGCAGGCGCAGGAAGAGAGCGCCTTTGGCGGCATAGTCCCGGCCCACCCACGCGGTCAGCAGAGGATAAGCGCCCACGACGAGCGGCGCACCCAGCGCACAGAGGAGCAGGGCGCCATAGCGGGTGGTTTTGATGATGAGGCTGCCCATTTCTTCCGGATTGCGGTGGAGTTGCGCCGTAGAGAGCGCAGGAAGCAGCGGCGACATGAGGTTACCCACCAGCATGAGCATGAAATTCGTCGCACTCCCGGCCACTGCGTAGAAGGCAGTATGGGCGAAGTCATAACGGGCCACGATCGCGGTGTCGAGACCGCTGATAAAGATATTGCCGAGAGTCCAGATCGACAGTACCCCGCAATACTCTCCAAGCCTGCGTCCTGCATTCCGATCGAACAGAAAAGGCGTGAAACCGATGCGCTCACGCAGCAGGTGCCACCATCCGTACATCTGAAGGAGGCCGGTGAGCACATTGAAAATCGCAATCGTGACTGCCATCTCCACCAGGGAGCCATGCAGGAGCACGATGATGACCAGCGCCACTGCCGAACCGACGCGAGTGGCCGTATAGAGAGCGGTGGGGAACCCGTAACGCTGCAGACCGTTGAAGATGCTGGCGAATACCGACAACGGCAACGCCAGCGAAGTCGATATGCCCACCGCCAGCATGGCCAGCCGAGCCTCTGGAACCAACGCGGCGGGCATCTGGTGAAAGACCCGGGGAAGATACCAGACGATCACGACCAGCGCGATAAGGGCGAGCGCCGAGACCACGCATAGCGCCGTAAAGGCGGTGCTGACAAGGCGACGTCCCGCTTCAAGATCGCCACTGGCGTCGTACTCGGCTACAAACTTACTGATCGCCGTGGACAGGCCGAGGTCGAGGAAATTGACGTAGGCGCCGAATTGCAGAATCAGTACCCAGGCGCCATATTCTGCTGTCGACATCCTGTGCACCAGGAACGGGGGCAGGACGAGCGAGACCAGCATCGAAAGAAAAACCCGCAGCAGATTCGAAGCGGATCCCTGGAGAATCCGTCGTTTATTCAAACTTGGCATTGGCAGCGTACGTCCCAACGAGGGTAGCAGAGTTGCCGCAGGGTTATACCTTGCTGGCGCGTTCCACATCCCGCACACCGGGAAGTGTGCGCAGACCTGTGACAATTCGATCCAGGTGGGAGACGTCCTCAGCCTCGACGATGAACTCGACGATCGCCTCGCCATCCTTGCCGGCACGCGAGTCGACGCTGCGGATGTTGGTGCCGTCGTCGCTGATGATAGCGGTCAGGTTCTTCAGCATGCCTGCCCGGTCGTCGCAGTAGACCACCACTCTGACGGGGTAGGTTTGCTGGCGGCCGCGCTGGTCGCTGGTGTTTTTTGACCATTCGACGGAGATGCGGCGGTCGGCCTCGTAGAGCAGGTTCTGCACGTTGGAACATCGCCGCGCATGGACGGCGACACCGCGTCCGCGCGTCACGTAGCCGATGATCTCTTCGCCGCGAATCGGATTGCAACATCGTGCGCGATAGACCAGCAGATCGTTCTGCCCTTCCACTTCCAGCGACTCGGTGCGCGGGTTGAGATGGAGCTTCTTTACGCTATCGGCGGCCGCTTTGCCATCGGCTGTATCCGTTTCCGGCGCGGTCGGCGCGATCAGGCTGGGCTCCAGCTTGTGCAGCACTTGCCGCGAAGAGTATTTGCCGAAGCCAATGCCGGCGAGCAGGTCCTTCTCGCCACCCACGCCGTATTCGTTGGCGATTCGTGTGTAATCGGCATCGTTGAAGCGCGCGAGCGAGACCTTGTACTTGCGTGCTTCGCGGTCGAGCAGCTTGCTGCCGATGTCGATGGCACGCTCGCGCTGGTGCTCGTTCAGCCAGTGCTTGATCTTGTTGCGCGCGCGCGAGCTCTTGACGAAGGTCAGCCAGTCGCGGCTGGGCGTGTGGCCGTTCTGGGTGACGATCTCGACGATGTCGCCGTTGCGCAGGCGTGTCCGCAGCGGCACCATGCGCCCGTTGACGCGCGCGCCGGTACAGGCCTGTCCCACTTCGGTGTGGACCGAGTAGGCGAAATCGACGGGACTCGCATCCTTGGGCAGTACGACGACCTTGCCCTTGGGAGTGAAGGTGTAGACCTCCTCCGGGTACAGGTCGATCTTCAGCGTGGAGAGGAACTCGTTGGGGTCCGACATCTCCCGCTGCCACTCCACCAGCGAACGCACCCAGGCCAGGCGCTGCTCGTCCTTGCTGCTGATGGGGCTACCGTTGGCCTTGTACTTCCAGTGCGCGGCGATGCCCTCCTCTGCGATGCGGTGCATCTCTTCCGTGCGGATCTGCACCTCGAACTGATGGCCGCCGCCGCCCATGACGGTTGTGTGCAGCGACTGATACAGATTGGGCCGCGGCATGGCGATGAAGTCCTTGATGCGGCCCGGCACCGGCCGCCAGATGGAATGGATGAGGCCGAAGATGGCATAGCAGTCCTGCACGCTCTTGGTGATGACGCGGACTGCGAGCAGGTCGTACACCTGGTCCACGCTGGAACGCTGCTTCTGAAGCTTCTGGTAGATGCTGTAGAGCCGCTTGATGCGCCACTCGACGCGCGCCTCGATACTGTGCTCCTTGAGCTTGTCCTGCAGCGTGCGCTCGACCTCTTCCAGGAAGTCCTCGCCCTCCTTGCGGCGCTCGTCGATCGCGGTCTGGACCTTTTCGTAACTGACGCCGTCAACGTAACGGAAGGCGAGGTCTTCGAGTTCGCCGCGCACCTTGCCCATGCCGAGACGATGGGCG